>NZ_APHY01000048.1 GCF_000417505.1 Megasphaera sp. NM10 | reverse complement strand
TCAGCCTGAATCTGCTGACTTACGACAAGACGCCCGATGACGTCATGTACGTCCTGCTGGAAGAAACGCGGCGGGCTGTCCACGACCTGCAGCAGACCATGGGCAGTGATTTGCCTGTTTCCGTCTGCAGTGCCGATGAGCTCTTGCAGCAGGCTTCGGCTTATCCCGGTTTCGACGTCTTCTATGAAGCGGCCAAACAGGCTTCTTTCGTCGCCTTGCAGGAAGGCAGCAGTACTTATGTCGAAGAGACGATACATCTCTTGGAGCAGATCCTCGATTTCACAGGCATGACGGCGCCCATGGCCGTCGTCGCCTTTGCGCCGCCCTGTTATCCGGCGGCTGACAGCCTGTCGTTCCCGACGCCGGCCTTTACGGACCTGCTGGAAAAAATCCCGACTCTGATGGATGTCCGCTTCGACCGCTATTTCAACGGTGTTTCCGATTGCAGCTACTGCTGCGTCGACCCCGATTTCGATGAAAGTATGGTCGAAAAGAACCTGCTCCTCTGGGGCAAGGCCTATCCCTTCGACTTGGACAGTCTGAAAAAATTACAGATTCCCTTCCTCCTCCTGGGCCCATGGGGTAAGGACCTGCACGAAGGGACGGAACGCGTCCATATCGACAGTGTGAGCCGGAAATTGCCGCATATCCTGGACGCCATCATTTCTTACGTCGGCCGGGAATAATCATAAAAGTATGGGGAATAGTCCTGATATGACTAAAAATCATGAAATAGTGTGACGCACTTGTGACAAAGATATGGTATACTAGAACATAATAATGTCATAGGTGGCACTATTAAATATCAATAGGAAGCTGGGATTATGATGAAAAAGAAATCTTTAGTACTGGCTGCAGTCATGGCAGCCTGCGCTACTTCCTTTGCTTTCGCTACGCCGCAGACGCAGTGGAACCAGGGACAGTGGCAGCTCGATTTAGGCGCTTGGAACCCGAAAGCTTCGGTTGATTCCAGCAACTGGGCCAAAGACGAATGGAAAGGTGGTCAGGAAGACACTGATTCCAAATGGGACTTCCAGGGCGGCCTCGGCTACGGCCTTTCCGACAAATGGGCTTTACAGTATAACTACTACGGCTTGAAGACCAAGAGCGACAACAACAAGTCTTACAAGACCGATGGCGATGAACACGAAGTAAACCTCGTTTACTCCATCAACAAGAACTTCGCCGCTTACGCCGGCTGGAACCGCATTAAAAACGATCTCGGTGGCGATGCTAACGACACCAACAACGTCGCTCAGATCGGCTTGATCGCCAAAGCTCCGCTGGCTAAGAACCTCGACTTCTACGCTAAAGGCGCTGTCGGTACCAAGAAGACGACCATGTGGGAAGCTGGCCTCGGCTACAGCATCACACCGGACCTCGACATCAGCGCTGGCTATCGTTACTTGAACACCAAATTGGCTGATGAAGGCGACAACACCTTCGGTGCATTGAAAGACGACGCTAACATCTCCTACAAAGGCTTCATCGCTGGCCTCTCCTATCGCTTCGGCGGCGGCCACAAAGAAGCTCCGGCTCCGGAACCGGTTTACACGCCGGAACCGACTCCGGCACCGGTCGTTGAAACGCCGGTCCAGAAGAACGACTACTACGTTGAAAGCGTTCACTTCGGCTTCGACGAAGACCAGCCGCTTCCTTCCGAACGCGCTAAGATGGACCACTTCGTCCAGGTTGCTAAAGCAAACACGAACGATACGTTCAAACTCGTCGGCAACACCGATGCTAAAGGCAGCGATGCTTACAACGATGACCTCTCGAAACGCCGCGTAGACAACGTTGCAGCCTATGCTGAAAGCCAGGGCATCCCGGCAACACAGATGCAGCTCGACTACAAAGGCAAGACAGATCCCGTCAGCACCAACGACACCGACCAGGGCCGCGCTGACAACCGCCGCGTAGATATCTGGCAGAATCACTAAGATAGTGGCTCGTGGCTAGTTGTTCGTGGCTAGCGGCTCCCCTTATAGGGGAGCTGGCCGCCGAAGGCGGTCTGAGAGGTTGTTTTTGACCAAAAAAGCCCCTCGCATGATGGTAGAAGCTTTCGTGCGAGGGGTCCTTTTTTTCTGTAGGGGTTCGCACGTGGAGCCCCCTACAAGCCACTAACCACGAACCACTAACTACTAACCACTAACTACTAACCACTACCCCCCCTAGCTCCTAGCCCCTAACCACTAAATTCTCTCAAAAAGGGAAATTTTCCTTGCCAAACTTCGTTTTTCACGATATAATAATATAGCTAACTTAATAAAAGTACTGGTGCGTGGTAATCCGCCGGGGCTTGTGCAATGGGAATCTATGAACCTTGTCAGGTCCGAGAGGAAGCAGCAATAAGTAGACATTTCCATGTGCCACGAGGAAACCTGGCGGGTTATCATACACGAGTACTTTTCAGTTGGTAAAAGCAGCGGTTAGCTGCTTTTTTTTCGTATACGGAAGGAAAAGGACTCATGGCATATATTGCGTTATACCGTAAGTGGAGGCCCAGGAATTTTGAAGATGTCGTCGGCCAGTCCCACATTACGGAAACCCTGCAAAAAGCGATAGATACGGACAAAGTAGCCCATGCTTACTTATTCTCCGGCCCCCGCGGGACGGGCAAGACGAGCACGGCTAAAATTTTTGCCCGGGCCATGAACTGTGTCCACGGGCCGACGTCCCACCCGTGCAACGAATGTGAAGTCTGCCGCCACATCATGAGCGGCGAATCCCTGGATGTCGTCGAAATCGACGCCGCTTCCAACCGCAGCATCGAGGATATCCGGACCTGCGGGAAACGATTAAATTCATGCCTGCCGAAGGGCATAAGAAAATTTATATCATCGATGAAGTGCACATGCTGACGACCGAAGCTTTCAATGCCCTGCTGAAGACCTTGGAAGAACCGCCGGCCCATGTCATCTTCATCCTGGCGACGACCGAACCGGAACGGATTCCCATGACCATCCTGTCGCGGTGTCAGCGTTATGAGTTCCGGCGCATTACCAGCGACGATATTGCCAAGCGCCTGCTATACGTGGCCGGTCAGGAACAGATCGACCTGACCAAGGGTGCGGCTCATATCCTGGCCGTCCAGGCCGACGGCGGCATGCGCGATGCCCTGAGTATGCTCGACCAGTGCGTCAGCAACACGAGCGGCACTATCGACGAAGGCGTCGTCCGCGATTTACTCGGCCTCATCGGCAAAGACTGGCTGTTTTCCCTGACCCAGGCTATTTTCGATGGGAAAGGCGATGTCATCATCAAGGCTGTCGATGACGTCATCCACATGGGCAAGGAGCCGCGGGTCATCCTGACGGAATTGCTGGCCCATCTGCGGGCTGTCATGCTCTGTCAGGCTGCGCCTTCGTTGGATACTCTTTCAGCTTATGATGACTGCCTCGATGAACTTCGCAGGCAGGCCGGCGAATGGACGGCAGATAGTGTTTTTCAGGTCCTGGCGATTTTGCAGCAGGCCTTATTGACGGCCAAGACGTCGCCGGTTCCGCGCATTGCCGTGGAAATGGGCCTGCTCATGGCAGCGCGGCAGCTGACCCAGCCGCCTGCCGTCAGTATATCGGCTGTGGCTCCCCAGGCTTCGGGGAGAAAAGCCAAGACGGCGGCTGCCACAAAGCCGGACGTCATCCCCGTACCGGAAGAAGACGATTACAGCGGGGCTTATGGTCCGGAAGAAGCGGTCCCCTTCCCGGAAGATGAGTTTACCCCTCCCGAACCGGCTCCGGCCGTCCGTCCGGCAGCCCGGGAAGCGGCAGCGCCAGTCCCTCAGCCGGTGCGCCCCGTTGAGCCCGCAGTTCCAGCCCCGGCGGCACCTGTCGTAAAGACCGCGGCTCCGGCCGACAACAAAGCGCCGGAAACGCCGCCTGTTCAGGCAGCACGGCCCCCCGTCGAGTCGGCAGCCTACCAAGACGTCTGGAAAAAGATGTGTGCCATTCTCGACAAGGAAAAGAAGAAAGCCGTCTTGTCCTGTATCCGCAATGGCCGCGTCGTTTACATCGGCGAAGGCCAGGTCATCGTCGCCTTTAAGACGGCCTTCATGGTGAAACGGGCCAATCGGGAAGATTACTTCAAATTCACCGATGCCGCTTTATCTCAGATACTGGGCGGCACGTACCACATGCAGGGCTTTTTGGAAGGTGATGCGGAACTTTCGGGATACGAAAAAAAAAAGAGTGAATTGCCCCCCCGTAAAGGCCGTAGAAAAAGCTCCAGTACAAACCGAAGATATTCCAGCTCCTGCGCCGGCTCAGGAAGCCAGAGGGCCAGGCGATGAAACGGCGTGGCAGCCGGCTTCGTTAGACGATATGGATGAAGCGGAAAGAGCCGCCCTGGAACCATTGCTTAAAAACGTAGGAGACTGTAATATATATATAGAAAATAAAAAATAAGTTTACACGAAAATTAGGAGGAAACGCACATGTTTGGTGGAAATATGCAAGGTATGATGAAGAAAGTACAGAAAATGCAGAAGGAAATGAAGAAACTCCAGGATGATTTGAAGAAGCGCACCGTCGAAGCTACCGTCGGCGGCGGCGTCCTGACTATCGTCATGAATGGTGAAAAGAATGTCGAAAGCGTCCACATCGACCCGAGCATCATCGACCCGGAAGATGCAGAAATGCTGGAAGACCTCATGGTCGCAGCCGTCAATGAAGCCAACAAGAAAGTCGACGACATGATGGCTCAGGAAATGAGCAAAATCACGGGCGGGATGCACCTGCCGGGCATGTTTTAATGGATACGCCATTAGATAAGCTGACCGAGCAGTTCCGCCGCCTTCCCGGCATCGGCGTCAAGACGGCCCGCAAGCTGGCCTATTATATCGTTCAACAGCCCAACAGCCGTGTCGATGAATTCGTCGATGCCATCCGCGATGCCAAGCAGAATATGCATTTTTGCTCGGTCTGCTTCAACTTGTCGTCCCAGGACCCGTGCCCGATTTGCAGTGACATCAGCCGCGACCGCTCGACCATCTGCGTCGTCGAAACGCCGCAGGATGTCCAGGCCATTGAACGCAGCGGCGATTATCATGGACTGTACCACGTCCTGCACGGTGCCTTGTCACCCCTGGATGGCGTCAATGTCGAAGACCTGCGCATCCGCGAGCTCCTGCAGCGCCTGGGCAATACGACGGTCAAGGAAGTCATCCTGGCAACGGATCCCGACGTGGAAGGCGAAGCTACGGCTTTATATCTGGCCCGCCTCATCAAGACGGCCGGCATCCGAGTGACCCGCATTGCCCGCGGCCTTCCCATGGGCGGCGACATTGAGTATGCTGATGAAGCAACCCTGGCTGGTGCTGTTGCCAATCGGCAGGAAATGTGAGGGGATTATGGAATATTTATGGATAGCCGCAGGCATTTTCGTCCTGTTCTTAGTGCATAAGCTCATCTTGGCGCCTATGCGCCATTTAGTGGTCAACGTCGTCGTCGGGCTCATCGTCCTGTACGGCGTCAACCATTTTGGCTATCTTTTTGGTTTCCAGCACGTTCCGATTACGGTCGGTACAGGCCTCATCATCGGCCTGTTCGGCCTGCCCGGGGTCATACTGGTTACCTTGTATTACACGTTTTTTTAACCTGCGTGAAGAGGGGATATCGTGAAATTAAAGAAATGGGCCGTCCTGGCCTGTACGGCTGCCTTGGCTGTATCAGTCCTTTCGGGCTGCGGCAACAGCGTGTCTACCAAAACTGAAACGGTTTCCAAGTCGGACCACCCTGTGGCCCTGACCCTGGATGCCAACATTACGGCCTTACATATGACCAATATCGTGCCGAAGTTATCGGGGAAACTCGTATCGACACCGCTGGCCGTAGGCCAGGAAGTCAAAGCCGGTGAAGTCGTCGTCCAAGTCGATTCGGCACCGTATCAGCAGAGTGTCAATCAGGCCGAAGCGGAACTGGTAGCTGCTTCTTCGGCATCGACGCCGACGTACAAGACCGTTACCGTACCGGCTGCCAGCAGTGGCGGCGGTGGTGGCGGCGACAACAGCGGTCACCGTGCTGAATTGAAGGCCTGGTATAATATGGGGGCCTTATCGAAAGTTGAATACAACCAGATGATGGCTGATTCCGGCAGTTCTTCTGGATCTTCTCAAGGTGAAACGACGCAGACCGTCCAGGTCCAGGAAGCTCCGGCTGTGGACCACGAAAAGATCGCCCAGCTGCAGCAGGCCGTCCAGGCTGCCCGCGATATGATGGGGAATACGACGATTTATTCGCCTCTTGACGGCCGGGTCACGGCTGTAGCCGATAATCCGTCCGTTGCCGTTGCCGGCAATGTCCTGGCTACGATTCAGCAGATGTCTCCTTTGGTTGCTACCTTTGCCATCCCTGAAATGTATATCCAGGCTTTACAGGATGCCAAAAAAGACGGCAGCCTGCAAGTATCCATCATCGCCGCTTCGGGCGAAACCGAGACGGGGGAACTGACCTATCTGGCAACGGAAAAAGATCCGTCCACTGGCTCTTATATGGCCAAGGTCACATTCAATAACGCCAAGAGCCTGTTCGTTCCCGGTGAATTCTATCACGTCCGCATTGCCACGCCGAAAGAAGTCTCCCAGATTACCGTCCCCAAGACGGCAGTCCGCACAAAGGACAGCGGTGACTTCGTTTACATTGTCAATGACAGCGGCCTGGCTGATGCCCGTTCTGTCCTGACTGGCGATGAAGAAGACGGCCGCGTCGTCATCCTCGATGGTCTCGACGAGGGGGATATCGTCGTCGCTGACCCGCCGGATTCGCTGGAAATCGGCATGAAAGTTAAATCGTAATTCCAAGGAAGGGTGAGAGCCATTGGTAAAAGAAGAGCATCACAGCAGTTTATTGAAATCCTTGGAAAAGAGCCTCGACGTCCTCGACCTCTTCGTCGAATGTAATACGGGCATGACCTTGAAGGAAATCGCTGAGCATACCCATCTGAATACGTCGACGGCTTTCCGCATTGTAAACACATTGGAACGGCGCCAGTATCTGACCCGCAACGATACGTCCAAGCAGTACCGCCTGGGGCCGCGGGCCCTGGCGCTGGGCTATTCGTCTCATTGGACGGAAAACGTCATCACCCTGGCCAAGCCATATTTACGGCGTTTACAGCAGTTGTTTAACGAAACGGTCAGTATTTACATTGCCGAAGGCGACTGCCGCATCTGCCTGGACCACGTCGAAAGTACCCATTCCCTGCGCCGGGTCATTCCCATCGGCGAATCGCTGCCCCTCTATAAGGGTGCTGCCGGCCGGGTGCTGCTGGCCTGGACGAGCGATGACGAACGCCAGCGCTATATCGAAAAATACGGCAATATTTCTGAAGAAGAGTTTGCTACGATCCGTCATAACGGCTATGCCATTACCCAGGATGAAAGCGAGCATGGACTGTTCGCCCTGTCTGTGCCTATCTTCAATTTTGAAGGCCAGGTCATCGCCTCGTTGACCATTGCCGGGCCGTCTATGCGCTTTTATGATTCCATCCGCCAGAAGATGTTGTTTACTATGAGTCAGTATGCCTATGAAATTTCCCATTCCTTAGGCTACCGCAAGAAAGAATGATAGGCCGCAGATGGAGAGCTGACGAGTTTTGTGTCGATGCCAGCCTGCTGGCCCCACGCCTGCTGGGCCAGTATGTCATCCATGAAACGCCACAGGGCATCTGCAGCGGCCGTATCGTCGAGACCGAAGCCTATGGCGGTTCTTATGACGGCTTTCCCGACGATGGGGCCCACAGCTTCCGCGGCCTGACCAAGCGGACGGCACCGATGTTCCATGCCGGCGGTATCAGCTATGTTTACTTGATTTACGGCATGTACTGCTGCTTCAATGTCGTCGCCGGTCCCGAAGGCGAAGGCCAGGCCGTGCTCATACGGGCCATCGAACCCATCTGCGGGACAGACCTCATGGCCGCACGGCGGAAGGCCAGGAAAGCCGGCAGGAACCTGACCAATGGACCGGGCAAGCTCTGTCAGGCCATGGCCATTACGCGCGAGGAAAACGCTTTAGATTTGACGTCTTCCTGCCTGTATATTTCCCATCCCGAAGAAGAGGTCCCGTTTACAGTGGCCGTTTCGCCGCGTATCCATATTGATTACGCCGTACATGGGAAATATTTTCCCTGGCGTTTTTATATCCAAGACAATCCTTATGTATCTAAGGTGTAAATATTTTAGGGGGAGATTACCATTATTGAATTCAGAGACTTTCGCTTAGAAGATAAACCACTTATAGATGACTATTTTCATCAGAAAAGATATGAACAGGCCGACGCTACCTTCATGACGCTCTTTGCCTGGCAGAAGCCCTATGAAATCCAGTGGGCCGAAGAAGACAATGTCCTCTATATCCGCTCAGGCCGCGGCAAGAAACAGTTCTGGATCCCGCCCTTCGCCCGCAAAGACGGCAGTTTCGTCAAAGGCGTCCTGCGCATGCACGAATGGTTCGATGAACATGGCTATCCTTTCTTGATGAAAGGCGTTACACCAGAAGCTGTCGAACGTATCAAGGCCCTCTGTGAAGACTGTTATGACTTCACGCCGGACCGGGACAATTATGAATACGTCTATCTGACCCAGAGCCTGATCAACTTATCGGGCAAGAAATACCGCCAGAAGAAAAACAATCTCAATCACTTCCGCAATCAGTATTTCGGCAACTGGGAATACGTCCCCATTACGGAAGACATCTTCGATGAATGTCTGGCTGCGGAAAAATCCTGGTACGACCAGCACGAAGCCGGTGACGAAGATGATGAACTCTTGGGCGAACGCCATGCCATCGAAACGGTCTTCAATAACTGGGAAGTCCTCCAGCCGACGGGCGGTGCCATCCGCATGTACAATAAGATCGTCGCTTTCTCTATCGGTGAGATGCTCAACGATGATACGGCCATCATCCACTTTGAAAAGAGCGATCCGACGATCCGCGGCCTCTATCAGGTCATCAATCATGAATTCGTCGTCCATGCCTGGCCGCATACGACGTATATCAACCGTGAAGAAGATATGGGGATTCCCGGCCTGCGCCATTCCAAGGAATCGTACAATCCGGATCACTTCGTCGAAAAATACGACGTCACACTGCGTCAGAAATAAGGGGGCTTTTCTATGCACTTCCGCTTAGCGGCTGAATCGGACCGGGGCCTCGTCGAAAGCCTTTGGGACTACTGTTTTGAACATCGGGAAGATCCTTTTTTCCAGTGGTACTTCAACCATTTCTATCAGCCTGAAAACGTCCTCATGGGCTTTGAGGGCGACGATATGGCCTGCCTGACCCATCTCAACCCGTACACCCTCTGTCTGCGCGGCAAAGCCGTAGACACGTCGTATATCGTCGGTTTGGCGACGCACCCGGCAGCTCGGCGCAGCGGCGTCGGTGGGAAACTGCTGACGGCAGCCCTAAAAGAAATGAAGCGCCGCGGTCATTATATCCACATCCTCATGCCCAGCAAGGCCGGTTTTTACCAGCCCTATGGTTATGAACTCTACTGCCATCAGTGGAAAGAGACGATGAATCTGGAAGCCCTGCGGCCGCTGACGGACCGGACCGTGCGCTATGCCTTTGTCAACAGCCCGGACCAGTGGCCTTACCTGGCTGCCATTTATGAAGGTTATACGAAAGGCCTGTCAGGCTATGCCCTGCGCGATGAAGCGAGCTGGCGGAGCCATATCGAAGCCCAGTTGGCCGAAGGCAATATCGCCGTCTGCTTCGATGGCGATGAACCCATTGGCTATGCCTTCTATCAGCTGGGAGAACCGACCATCATCAGCGGTGAATTCGTTTACACCTGCCGCAAAGGCAAGCGCGGCCTCTTAGGCTACATGTACAACCACCGTTCCCAGGGCGACGCCTTTCAGTGGAATGAAGGCATCCATGACCAGTCCTACCGCTTCTATCCCGACGGGAAACAGGGCCATGAAACGATGCCCTTCATGACAGGCCGTATCGTCGACGTCAAAGGGGCGCTGGAACAGCTGCCTTATCGAGCTGACGGGACCGTCACCTTCCATACAGAAGATCCCCTGGCAGATTGGAACTGCGGGACCTTTACCCTGACTGTAAACAATGGTAAACCCAAAGTAACCCAAGAAGAAAATAAACAACCGGACGTCACCATGCCCATCGGCACCCTGGCCCTGCTGGCTTTCGGAGTCATGGATGTAAACGACCTGGCCTTCAACGAAAAACTCCAGGGAAACGAAAAGGCTCTGCAAACCCTGCAGGATCTCTTCCCGACCGAAAAGAACTGGATTAACGAATGGTATTAGGGTTAGTGGCTCGTGGCTCGTAGGAGCTGTTGCACGAATGTTTCTGCCATCATGCATGGTCCCTTTCTCTTTATCGTTTGTAGTACGGAGTTTGTAGTTTGTAGAAGATGGCTTTAAATTTAAAACCATTCACTGCAAACTACAAACTTAACACTCAAAAAATAGGCTGTCTTAATACGACAGCCTATTTTTTCATCAATAAAACAGCAGAAAAGTCCTTTGCAAAAGACTACCAATTACGTCCTTCCTGATGATCAGCGATTGGCGGACAGTCTTATTCTTAGCTGTCCTGGCTGTTCTCTTCGGACTTATTCATTATCTCTATCATAAGTGCAAGATGGGCTTCTCGCTCGTCGTCTGCGTCGGCATGGTGGCCGGCGCTTTATTGGGCCTGGTCATGCAGCTGATGGCTGGCTTCCCTGATGATCCGACGAAAGTCGTCTTCATCAAGGAAACGACGAACTGGTTCCAGCTCTTTGGCAATGGCTATATCGACCTCATCAAGATGATCGTCATTCCGCTGGTCATCATTTCTATTGCCCACGTCGTCATCAATATGGATTCTGGCAAGACCATGAGCCGCCTGGTCAAGCGGACATTGCTGGTGACCTTGGTCATGACGGCTATTGCCGCCGTCATCGGCATCGTCTTCGGTATCCTTTTCGATGTCGGTTCGGGCAGTGCCATCAGCAGTGAAGCTGCCAGGGCCAAACCGAAGGATGTCGTCAGCGTGGCTTCGACCCTGCGGGCTCTCATTCCGGGAAACCTCGTCGATTCCATGGTCAAGAACAACGTCATCGGCATGGTCATCTTCGGTGCCGTCTTTGGCCGGGCCATCTGGTGGATCAAAGCAGATAAGCCCGATATGGAAGCCTTTTTGCATAAACTCATCGATGGCCTGCACAAGACCATGATGAACATGGCCCTGCTCATCTTGGACTACATGCCCTGGGCGGTCATCGCCTTACTGGCTAACACTATTGCCCAGAAAGGCCTGGCAAGCATCCTCGACGTGGGCATCTTCATCATCGCCCTGTATGTCGCCCTTATCGTCCAGTTCATCATTCAGATCCTGGCCGTCATGCTGCATGGTGTCAATCCCATTCACTACTTGAAGAAAAGCGTGGCCCTGCTCATCCTGGCCTTTACGTCCCGGTCCAGCGCCGGCTGCCTGCCGGTCACCATTGAAACCCTGGTTACCCGCCTCGGCGTCAATCAGGGAACGGCGAGCTTTGTTGCCGGCTTTGGCACGACAGCCGGCATGCAGGGCTGTGCCGGCGTCTTCCCGGCTATGCTCATCGTCTACGTCTGCCATCTGACCGGGACGCCGCTGGATATTACCATGCTGGTCATGACCGTCATCGTCGTCACCATCGGCTCACTGGGCATTGCCGGGATTCCCGGTACGGCGACCATGGCCGCTTCAGTCAGCCTGTCCGGCGTCGGCATGGCCTCGTCGTTCAGCCTCATCGGCCCGATACTGGCCATCGATCCCCTCATCGACATGATGCGGACCATGGTCAACGTTTCTGGTTCCGTCACCAACTCCATCATGATCGATAAACAGCTGGGGACACTGGACATGACAAAATATAATAGCCATTAATCACTAAAAGGTACTGTCGCATGAAGACAGCGCCTTTTTTAGCAGTCAGCGGCTAGCTGTTAGCCGTTAGCAGATGGTTTTAAATTTAAAACAGCACTTTACAACTTTTACGCTGCCTCGGAAGTTGACAAAACTAGTTTACACAAGGCCTGCACTAAGTCCGTTGGATTTTTTGCGGATTGGGCTTTAGAGACTAAAGTGCCTAAAAATATTTCACGCTGTATTTGCCAGCTTATATGGCTTCGCAGCTCTTGTGGACTGGTGTTTTGGTACTTCGCAAAATGCTCYYGA
>NZ_APHY01000047.1 GCF_000417505.1 Megasphaera sp. NM10 | reverse complement strand
GGCCATGGCGMMGAGGTTCGACCCTCTCAGTCATCCTGAGCATCATCATTGCTGCTGCCGTTTCCTTCATCATCGCCTCGCCGATCATCAAGATGTCCGCTGCCAAATCCAGCGAATCCCTGGAAGAAGCCCAGCAGAAGATGCAGGACATGAAGGCTGAATCGAAAGGCACGGCTCCGGCAGCCGCCGCTCCGGCCCAGGCCGATTTGAAGTGCATCACCAACGTCGTCTTCGCCTGCGATGCCGGTATGGGTTCCAGTGCCATGGGAGCCGCCGTCTTGCAGAAGAAATTCAAGAAAGCCGGCCTGACCGACATCACCGTCAGTCACGCTTCCGTTTCAGAAATCCCAGCAGACGCCCAGCTCGTCGTCTGTCACCAGGATTTGGCTGAACGAGCGAAAGCCAGTGCTCCCCAAGCCCGCTTGATTACAATTACAAACTTTATGGCAGCCCCTGAATACGGCATGCTCGTCGATGAATTAGTCGCTGCCCGTCAAAGTAAATAAAGGAGATATATACCATGAACACGATTTTGCAGAAGAAAAATATCATCCTCAATTGCCAGCCTAAAGCCAAAGAAGACGTCATCAAAGAAATCGGCAAGATTTTCTACGATGATGGCTATACGACAGAAAAATACACCCAGGCCATGCTGGACAAAGAAAAAGTCTTCAATACGGCCATCGGCAACGCCGTCGCCATCCCTCACGGTATCGAAGAAGGCAAATGCGAAGTCAAGAAATCGGGCTTAGTCATCATGACCTTCCCCCAGGGAACCGATTGGGGCGGTGAAACAGTCAAACTGGTCATCGGTATCGCCGGTGTCGGTGACGAACACATCGATATCCTCAGTAATATCGCCGTCACCTGTTCCGATGAAGATGAAGTCGACGAAATCCTGAAAAGCTCTGTCGATCAGATTTACGATACCTTCGCCAACATCGAAGCGGAATAGTCACCTAATCTATTAATACATATATTATGGAACAATCACTTAGGAGGATTCTATCATGAAAACAAAAGCAGTCAGAATGTATGGTACCCGCGATTTACGTCTGGAAGAATTTGAACTCCCGGAAATCAAAGACGACGAAATTTTAGCCAAAATCATTACCGACAGCATCTGCATGTCGACGTACAAACTCGTCGAACAGGGCAAGAAACATAAACGGGCTCCCCAGAACATGGATACGCACCCCATCATCACAGGTCACGAATTCGCCGGCGTCATCGTCAAGGTCGGCAAGAAATGGCAGGACCAGTTCAAGCCGGGCATGCGCTTCGCCCAGCAGCCGGCCCTGAACTATAAAGGCAGCCTGGCTTCTCCGGGTTATTCTTACGAATTCTTCGGCGGCGACTGCACGTACTGCATCTTCCCGCATGAAGTCATGGAACTGGGCGCCCTCATGCCCTATGACGGCGAAAGTTTCTTCGAAGCCTCCCTGGGTGAACCTATGAGCTGCATCATCGGCGGCTACCACGCCAACTACCACACGAACAAACATAATTACAACCACGCCATGGGCACCAAAGAAGGCGGCAACATCATCATCCTCGGCGGCTGCGGCCCCATGGGCCTGGGCGCCATCAGCTACGGCATCAATTTTGAAAACAAACCGAAGCGCATCGTCGTCACCGACATCAACGACGCCCGCATCGCCCGAGCCAAAGAAGTCGTCTCGCCGGCATACGCAACCCAGCACGGCGTCGAACTCATCTACGTCAACACATCCAACATGGATACAGCTTACGACGACTTAATGAAAATCACCGATGGCCACGGCTACGACGACGTCTTCGTCTACACACCGATCCGTGCCGTTGCCGAATTAGGCAATAAACTCCTGGCCTTCGACGGCTGCATGAACTTCTTCTCCGGCCCGACGGACAAAAACTTCAGCGCTGACATCAACCTCTACGACTGCCACTACACCAGCACCCACATCATGGGTACGACAGGCGGTAACAACGACGACCTCATCGAAGCCAATACGCTGGCTGCCAAAGGCATCATCGACCCGGCCGTCATGATTACCCACGTCGGCGGCATCGACAGCATCGCTGAAACGACCCTCAACCTGCCGAAAATCCCAGGTGGCAAAAAACTGGCTTATACCCAGTTCGATATGCCCATGACCGCCATCGAAGATTTTGCCAAACTCGGCGAAAAAGATCCATTCTTCCTGGAACTGGACAAATGCTGCAAAGCCCACAAAGGACTGTGGAACGCAGAAGCCGAAAAAATGATTCTCAAACACTTCAACGTAGAAATCTAATATCGCGAATTGCAAACAAAGTGAAACACGAGTATAATACTCATAAGTATTATACTCGTGTTTCACTTTATGTACGGAGGTTTTGCTCATGATTGGCAGAAAACAGGAATTAGCACTTTTAGAAAAATTATATAATTCTCCTTCTTTTCAATTTTTAATCATGTATGGCCGCCGCCGTGTGGGAAAGACGACGATTTTGCAAAAATTTGCTCAATCTCACGATTGTATCTTTTTCCCAGCTCAGGAAAAGAACGACGTCCTAAATTTGGAAGATTTTTCTCAAACTGTTCAGGAACATTATACCGGTGATTATTTAGCACCTTTCCCGAATTGGGAAAAAGCCTTGGCTTTTATCGAAAAACAAAGCCGCAACGATAAACGAACAGTCCTCATCATTGACGAATTTCCCTTTTTAGCCTCCCAAAATCCTTCGATAAAAAGTATTTTCCAGCATGCTATCGACCACAGCTGGCAAAATAAAAACATCTTTCTCATCCTCTGCGGCTCCAGTGTCAGCTTTATGATTAACGAAGTCATGGGATACAAAAGCCCTTTATATGGGCGGATTACTGCACATCTAGAAGTAAAGCCTTTTGATTATCTGGAAAGTGCTGAGTTTTTCCCGAATTATTCACAAGAAGAAAAATTGTTGGCCTATGGAATCCTCGGCGGAATCCCCCGCTATTTGAAAGCTTTCAATCCGGCGCAAGACATTACCACAAATATTGCCGAACATATTCTGTCTGAAAATGCCTATCTTCACGACGAACCGCAACTCCTCTTGCGCATGGAACTGCGTGAACCAGGTATCTACAATAGTATCCTCGAAGCCATAGCCAATGGAGCCAATAAGATTTCAACTATCGCTGACCGCATCCACGAAGACCGGAGCAAATGCACGAAATATCTGCAAGTTTTACAGAATATCCGGCTGGTAAAGAAAATCATCCCCTGTGGCCAGCCTAAGACGAGCAAAAAGGGAATTTACGTGATTGCAGACCATTACTACCGTTTTTGGTACCGCTACACGTTCTCACAAAAAAAATTACTACTTTCTCTTAGGCGAAGAAAAAGCCGCCCAAGAAATCATGGACGGCATATCTGACTATATGGGACCTGTCTTTGAAGAAATCTGCACCGAATACCTCTGGCGCCAGGCCAAGGCTCACGCCCTCCCCTTCATTCCCGCTGTCATCGGCAAATGGTGGGGCACTAATCCCCTATTGAAACAACAAGACGATATCGATATCCTCGCACTGGACAAAACAGAAACAGAGGGAATCTTCTGCGAATGTAAATACCGGAACCGCCCGATGCCCATGGAAGAGTATGATGATTTAGTCCAAGCTACAGCTGCCTTTCCCAAAGTAACGAAAAAACACCTGATTTTCTTCAGTAAAGGCGGATACACCCAGCCCGTCATAGAACGCGCCCAAAGAGAAGGTACGCAATTACTGAGCATAAGCGATTTATTCTAAGAGCTGTATTTATGCAAATAATCGGCGTAGTAAAATTCATCGGTCGTCATGTTGAAGTAGCGGATGCCTTCGCGCAGGCCCAAGAATCCTGGAATGAAAGTCCAGCAGAAGAGGGCGCAGATGGCCCCGCGGACAGGGCGCTTCAAATAGAAGTAATGGATGCCGAAGGAGCCCAGGAAGAAGGCCAGGACGGCTGTAATCAGGCGCTCTTCGTTGATTTTATGGCGCAGTTCCGGTGTAATCGACGAGAAGGTCCCGTCCGTATAGGCATCGAAGCGGTCGGCGGCTTTCTGCTTCCACTGAGCCAGGGAGCCTTTCAGGGACGACGGCTTCTTTCTCCGCGCGGCAGCCTCCGGGTCGTACAGGCCTTGGGCAGACAGGTTCTGGGCCATGACCGTCGTTTCTCCGTCGATGGTCACTAATTCCGCTTCCATGACCTGCGTGAACTGTTCTTCATAGGCCTGGTCGAGTTGGCTGAGCAGGTTCTTGAGCTTGTTCTGCGTGTTGACCACTTTGTCCGTCTTAACGCCTGTTACGGCCAGTTTCTTATATTTATGGACCATGTAGACGGCCCGGTCCTGATAGTAGTCGATGAAGTGTTCTGCCAGTCCGATTCGTTCGGGATACTGCTGTAAATAGTAGAGAAAGTTACGGGCAATGTGCTGCATATTGGCAACGGTCCGGCGCAGGTCCGGGTCGGTCAGCCCCAATCGTTCCGCTTCCATGCGGTTGAAGTCGCTGACAGCCTTTTCAAAGGCCGCCTGGTCACGGCTGGCTCCCTTCCCTTTGCTGCCGGGCCACTTCAAAGAAAGCTTGTGCGGCTGCCGTTCCAGGCGATACAGGATATACAGCGACAGGATAACGCCGATGACACCGACAGGATGGTTATAAAAGAACCAGGCACCGCCGCCGATGAGCAGGCAGAAAAAAGAAAGGACATATAAAATATATTTCATCGAATTTCTCCTCCATCTCATGCCCTTATTGTAACAAATGTGGGGAGATATAGCAAAAGGACCTGCCGCAAAAGCGACAGGTCCTTTTCTGTAGGGGCGACCACGTGGGGCGCCCGCTCCGGGATATGTACGATTTCCCGGCCAATCTGCTAGAAAAATCATCCAAATCCATAACGGGTCGCCCACGTGGCGACCCCTACGAGCCACTAGCCACTAGCCACTAGCCACTAACTATTTTACAACAGCATTGTTGATGATAGCCAGGAAGTCGTCGGCTTTGAGGCTGGCACCGCCTACGAGGCCGCCGTCGATGTCGGCAGAGCCTGTGAGTTCAGCGACGTTGCCGCCTTTGACGCTGCCGCCGTAGAGGATGGAAACGTCTTCTGCCGTAGCTGCGTCATAGAGGGCAGCCAGTTTCTTGCGAATGATAGCGCAGACTTCTTCTGCCTGGGCAGCGCTGGCCGTCTTGCCCGTGCCGATAGCCCAGATTGGTTCATAAGCGATGATGACATTCTTGACGTCTGCTGCCGTCAGGCCTTCCAAGGCTTTTTCGATCTGGCTTTCGATCCAGGACTGCATGATGCCCTGTTCGCGCTGTTCCAGCGTTTCGCCGCAGCAAACAATCGGCGTCAGATTATGAGCCAGTGCGGCTTTGGTCTTCTTGTTGACCGTTTCGTCCGTTTCATTGAAGTACGTCCGGCGTTCGGAATGGCCCAGGATGACATGGGTGACACCGATGTCGACGAGCATAGCCGGCGAAACTTCGCCAGTGAAAGCGCCTTTTTCTTCCCAGTGCATGTTCTGGGCTGCGACGTGGATCGGCGTACCTTTGGTCATTTCGACAGCCATGGGCAGGTACGGGAAGACCGGAGCGATGATGACTTCCGGTTTTACGTCCTGCGGGACTTTGGCGACGAGGCCCTGGATAGTTTCTTTGGCGTCGGCACCGAGATGGTTCATTTTCCAGTTGCCGGCAATGATGGTTTTACGCATAATGAGTTTCCTCCTTTAAAGGTGAATGATTTTATTTATCGCTCAGGGATACGACACCCGGGAGCTGTTTGCCTTCGAGGTATTCCAGGGAAGCGCCGCCGCCCGTGGAGATGTGGCTGATCTTGTCGGCCAGGCCGGTCTTGTTGACAGCCGAGACGGAGTCACCGCCGCCGACGATAGAAACAGCATCGGAATCAGCAACAGCTTTGGCGACTGCTTCCGTACCTTTAGCATAGTTTTCCATTTCAAATACGCCCATAGGACCATTCCAAACGATGAGTTTCATCGGAGCCAGTTCTTTGGCGAAGAGTTCCTGTGTCTTCGTGCCGACGTCGAGGATCATCCAATCAGCCGGGACCGCATCGACGGGAACGACTTTGTGATCAGCATCGTTCTTGAATTCAGCGGCGACCATGACATCGACCGGCAGGAGCAGTTTCGTACCCTGTTCCTTAGCCTGGTTGATGAGCTGTTTAGCCAGGTCGATTTTGTCGGCTTCGACGAGAGATTTGCCGATGCCATAACCCTGGGCAGCCAGGAAGGTGTTGGCCATGCCGCCGCCGATAATCATGAGGTCGACTTTCGGCAGAAGGTTGGAAATGACTTCGATCTTGTCGGAAACTTTAGCGCCGCCGATGATAGCTGCGAAGGGGTGAGCCGGATTATCGACAGCACCGCCGATGAAGCGGATTTCTTTTTCCAGGAGGAAGCCGGCAGCCATGGGCAGGAACTTCGTAATGCCAGCGACGGAAGCATGAGCGCGGTGGCAGCAGCCGAAAGCGTCGTTGATGCCGACTTCAGCCAGGGAAGCGAGCTGGCGGGCGAAATCTTCGCCGTTCTTTTCTTCTTCTTTATGGAAACGGAGGTTTTCCAGAAGCAGGACTTCACCCGGTTTGAGGGCATCAGCCATGGCTTTCGTTTCTGCGCCGACGCAGTCCGGAGCGAATTTGACGTCGATGCCGAGGAGTTCCGACAGGCGTTTAGCGACCGGTTTCAGGGAATACTTTTCGACGACCTGTCCTTCGGGCGGCCGAGATGGCTGGCCAGGATGACAGCAGCCTTGTGGTCGAGCAAGTATTTGATGGTCGGCAGCGTCTTCTGGATACGCGTGTCATCTGTGATGTGGCAGTTTTCATCAAGGGGGACGTTGAAGTCAGCGCGGACAAAGACGCGTTTGTTTTCGACATTTACATCGGTGATCGTTTTTTTCATGAAAGGTTCCTCCTCCAATTAAAGCAGTTGTATGATTTTTTCAGCCGCACCTTCATCAGTGACCAGCGTGCCCGTATGGCAGGCCCGCATGACGCCGACGATGGCTTCTGCCTTGCTGGCGCCACCGGCTACGGCGATGATGTGCGGATGATATTTGATTTCCCGTAATGAAATCCCTACATTATTCGTACCATATAAGATTTTGCCGTCCAGGCCGCAATAGCAGCCCAGCGATTCGCCACAGGCGCCGAGGCTGTGCAGGGCATCGCGCTGGAGCGCCGTCATGCCCCGCTTGCGGGCCATGCGGTCGGCCCGGCCGATGCCGAAGATGACGACCTGGGCCCGGGCGGTCATGGCGACATTTTCCTGGGTCTGACGGTCAGCTTTGAGCATCATCTGCAGCGCCGAGTCGCTCAGGCCTTCGGGGATGTGGATCATGCGGTACGAGCTGTGAGTCTTGGACGCAATGTTGGCGGCAATATAGTTGGCCTGGACTTCGACGTGGTTCCCCATGCTGCCGCGGGCCGGCAGGATGGTCACATTGGCCAGACATTCCGGCAGCATACGGGCCACTTCGGCCATGGTCGAACCGCCGCTGATGGCGACAGTATCGACGCTGCCAAAGAGGTCGTTGAGCAAGAGGGCGCCACGGCGGCCCAGTTCTTCCTTCGCTGTCTTATCGCTGTCACTGTCACCGGGAACGATGTAGACATTCTTCAGGTCCAGCTTCTGGCGAATCTGGCGCTGCATGTCATCCAAATTGTTCAGGCGCAGGAAACATTCCAACAGATCCGGCATGAGCCGTTTGCCTTCCGGCTCCATAGCAATGCCCAGCGTCGTAAAGCGGACGATACCGCTGCGCCGCAGGACGTCGACGTGCGACCGGACGACGCGTTCCGACAGGCCCGAAAGGCCGGCCAGGGTCCGGCGGCCGACGGGTCCGGCGTCGGCGATATGCCGCAGCAGCAGGTAACGTTCTTTGATTGTCCCCATGACATCGGGAGCTATTTTTTGAAAGATACTCAATGTATCTTGTTCCATCTTACTCTCTCCCTTCACGATGCGATAGAACAACAGAGTATAATCACTGATCCAGCAGGCATTTGCCGGTCATATCGGCAGGAATGGCCATACCGGCCAGGGTCAGCATAGTCGGGGCGACGTCGGCCAGGATGCCGTCGTGCAGGTGTTCCCCTTTATGTTCTTCACTGACCAGGATGCACGGTACATGATTGGTCGTATGAGCCGTGTAAGGGCATCCCGTATCGGGATCGGCCATCTGTTCCGCATTGCCATGGTCGGCGATGATCAGGAGCTGGCCCTGGACGGGCTTCAAGGCTTCGACAATCTTGCCGACGCAGGTATCGACCGTTTCAACGGCCTTGACAGCGGCTTCAAAGACGCCCGTATGGCCGACCATATCGGCATTGGCGAAATTGAGCATGATCATGTCATATTTATCGGCCTTGATCTGTTCGATGACTTTTTCCGTCACGATAGGCGCGTTCATTTCCGGCTGCAAATCGTAAGTCGCAACTTTCGGCGACGGCACGAGGATGCGGTCTTCACCGGGATTGGGTTCTTCTTCACCGCCATTGAAGAAATACGTGACGTGAGCGTATTTTTCCGTTTCGGCAATGCGCAGCTGGGTCTTGCCGGCCTTGGCCAGGACTTCGCCCAGTGTGTCGGGGATCCGTTCTTTATCATGGACGACATGTACCGGAAGGTCGTCTTCGTAACGGGTCATGGTCACAAAGTACGTGTCCAGTTTCTTCGGACGCGGGAAGCCGTCGAAATCGGGGACGACGAAAGCGGTCGTCAGCTGACGGGCCCGGTCGGGGCGGAAGTTGAAGAAGACGACACTGTCCCCATCCTGGACGGGATGTTTATGGATGACTGTCGGGATGACGAATTCGTCGGAAACGTCAGCTGCGTAGGAATGTTCCAGGCAGGTCTGGGCATCCGGTTCCTGCGGTCCTTCGCCGAGGGCGACGGCATCATAGGCTTTTTCGACGCGTTCCCAGCGCTTGTCGCGGTCCATGGCATAGTAACGGCCGCTGATGGTGGCGATTTCACCGACGCCGAGTTCTGCGCACTTGTCTTCCAGTTCCTTGAGGTATTCGCCGGCACTGCGGGGCAGTACGTCGCGGCCGTCGAGGAAGGCGTGGATGTAGACTTTTTTCAAGCCATAGCGCTTCGCCATTTCCAAAAGACCATAGAGATGCTGTTCACTGCTGTGGACGCCGCCAGGCGATACCAGGCCCAGCAGGTGGAGGGCCGAGTCTTTTTCCTTGACGTTTTCCATGGCACCGACGAGAGCCGGCTTCTTGAAGAAAGCTCCGTCTTTGATATCCTTGGTGATCTTGGTCAGCGCCTGGTACACAATACGTCCCGCACCGATATTAAGATGGCCCACTTCAGAGTTGCCAATCTGGCCGTCAGGCAGACCGACGTCTTCGCCCGATGCGCCGAGATACGAATGAGGATATTCTTTCCAAAGTTTCGGCAGGACCTTGAGGTCTGCCTGGGCTACGGCGTTATCTTTAGCGATGCTGCTGCAGCCAAAACCATCCATGATGACCAGCATTACAGGTTTCTTTTTCGTCATTACAGTATTTGACTCCTTTGTGATGTGAGAAAGTAAAAAGAGGCTGTCCCATTAAGACAGCCTCTTTTCGAGTTTGAAGTTTGCAGTTTGTAGTTTGCAGTGATTGGCTAAAAATTCAAGCCCTTTCTACAAACTACAAACTTTACACTAAAAACCTTGAAAGAAAAAGGAGCCGTGCATGAGAACGAGAACCTTCATGCGACGGCCCCTTTAGGGTTCAATCTGATTTGTAACGGGAGGCTGTTTACCCGTCGGGAAATGCGTCGCTACAAATTAGTGTTTGCTGTTGTAGTCGTTCATGACAGCAATGAGGTTGAGGACTTTGTTGGAGTAGCCGATTTCATTGTCGTACCAGGAAACGACTTTTACGAAGGTGTCCGTCAAAGCGATACCAGCTTTAGCGTCAAAGATGGACGTGAGCGGGCAGCCGAGGAAGTCAGAGGAAACAACAGCTTCGTCAGTGTAGCCGAGGATGCCTTTGAGTTCGCCTTCGGAAGCTTTTTTCATAGCTGCGCAGATTTCGTCGTACGTAGCCGGTTTAGCGAGGTTGACCGTGAGGTCGACGACGGAAACGTCGAGGGTCGGTACACGCATGGACATACCGGTCAATTTGCCGTTCAATTCCGGAATGACTTTGCCGACAGCTTTAGCAGCACCCGTCGTGGACGGAATGATGTTGCCAGCAGCTGCACGGCCGCCGCGCCAGTCTTTCATGGACGGGCCGTCAACGGTTTTCTGCGTAGCCGTCGTGGAGTGAACCGTCGTCATGAGGCCTTCTTTGATGCCGAAAGCATCGTTGAGGACTTTAGCGATCGGAGCGAGGCAGTTCGTCGTGCAAGATGCGTTGGAAACGATTTTCTGGCCTTTGTATGTATCGGTGTTAACGCCGCAAACGAACATGTCTGCCTGGCGGCCGTCAGCACCCTGTTTGGAAGGAGCGGAGAGTACAACGTATTTTGCACCGGCTGCGAGGTGTTTTTCAGCGAGGTCCATGGTGAGGAAACGGCCTGTCGATTCAACGACGTATTCAGCACCGACTTCGTCCCATTTGAGGTTTGCCGGATCTTTTTCAGCCGTTACGCGGATTTTTTTGCCGTTAACGATGAGCTGGCTGTTTTCGACGTCAGCTTCGATCGTGCCATCGAACTGGCCGTGCATGGTATCATATTTGAGCATGTATGCCATGTAGTCAACCGGGCAGAGGTCGTTGATGCCTACGATTTCGATGTCATCACGAGTCTGTGCAGCGCGGAAAACAAAACGACCAATACGACCGAAACCATTAATACCAACTTTAATCATTGTCGATACACTCCTTTTGAAAACGAAAATAACTCTTTTACATAATTCTAAGAACTTGAGGGCCTTACTACTTACACTGTAAGTATGCCACATCGGGTACGATTTTGCAATACCATGGGCGCTTTATGTCCCAATTTATTGCATCCGCAAAGAAGCGGCGCCTATGCCGACATATTCCTTGATGGCCAGACAGGAGTTGAATAAGTAAAAAGACTGGGGCACGATGGAATAGCCCGACCAGTTCGTCGCTGCACTCGTGTGGTAATCACAGGGATAGGGCGTCACGTCCAGGCCTTGGCGCGTAAAGAAGCGGACCGACCGGGGCATATGGAAGGCGCTGGTGACCAGGATGGGCTTCTTCCAGCCTGGTGCTCGCAGATTTGCCTGGAAAAAGCGGCATTTTCTGCCGTATTGCGGCTCTTGTCATCCATGAAAATCTTATTTTCCGGCACGCCCAGGGATAAGAGCATCCGCTTTTCGATTTCCGATTCATTGGCGTCGCCCTTGAGGATGGTCCCGCCTGATAAGAGGATGGGCAGATCCTTCGCCTTTTGCAGGCGCAGGGCCATGAGGAAGCGGTTGGCCGCCGCACTGCCGACCTGACCGGTTCCATCGAAATCAGGAACGCCGGCACGAGAACCACCGCCGAGGAGGATGATGACGTCGCCGTCTACATCTGCCCCCTGGGGCTGGTCATAGGCCGTTTCCAAAGGATGGATGAGGCCATTCGACACGGGTTCGATAGAGAGCAGATAAAAGACAGCCGTAATAGCAGCCAAAGCCCAGCGGCCGGGACTGTGCTTGCGGAACATGTAACACAACAGGAGAATCAAAGCCAGGACGATGCCACCCATAGGCAGGATCCAGGCATAAAGCCATTTAATGATATATAATAACAAAACAAAGACATCCTTTCGTATAGTTAAGCCTCTCCTGCTAGGAGAGATGGCCCAAAAGACCGGAGAGGCTGCTTGTAAACCATAAATCGCCGCGACGGCAAACTGCGACCTGCGACCGGCGGTCTGCGAACTGCAATCTGCGAACTGCGGTCTGCGGGCCGCCCGCTACAGCTGTCCTTTCTGGCATCCCCCCCCCTGCACCTCCCGCTGGTCGGTACCTGGTGGGCCAGAAAAGCTTTGGGCGGCCCCTACGCATATTATATCATAAACTTCATTGGCAAAAGGTAAAATATGTGCTATACTTATTTTGAATCCTTGTAAAGGGATATTCTGTCCATGGGGATGTAAAGGTTTCGACGTGGATGGTTGTATCATGAATAGCGAGCCGGGGTTTCATCTGCCCGTAAATCGGTGAACCTTTTAAATTAAACGCAAAAGAAAACAATTTTGCTTTAGCTGCCTAATCGCGGCTAACGTCTCCTGCTGCTAATCCTGCGGGCAGCTCGTAGACGTCACTTAGCGGGATACCACATGGCTCTGCCTGGCAGTCGTGTCGGGAAACTCACAGGCTGGAATCGTCTAGTTTGTCCTTGTACGAAAACGGTTTAAGATCCTAACAAGGTCTGCGCTCGGAGAAGTTCATGGGGCGGCATTTACGGACAGGAGTTCGACTCTCCTCATCTCCACCATGATAAAAAGGGATTGTCGCACATGCGACAATCCCTTTTAAGTTGTTAGTGGCTAGTGGCTAGGGGCTAGTGGTTAGGGGCCCCTGATAGGCCCTTTTTGGCCCGTCAGGGACTGACCGGAAAGAAGGACAGGACGGTTGCCAAAACGGAGAGCCTTGCTGGAGCTGTCAGCGCAGCTGACTGAGAGGTTAAACTCTCCGGCCTTTCGGGCCACCTCTCCTATGAGGAGAGGCTTGTAGATAAAAAATTTGGAATAAACCATTGACAAATTGATGCACAAGGTCTATGATAAGGGCCGTAAGTTAAACATCGATTTTATATTTTGACATTCGATGACGAGAAAGAGTACATTTTTACGGAAGCGCACAGCGAGCCGGGTATGGTGAAAGCCGGCGGTGGAAGGAAAATGGAAAATCATCTCTGAGAATTGCAGTTGAAGTGAGTAAACTGCACCGTCTGATCCACGTTACAGGAAACGCGTATGATAGTACGTTGAAAAGTGCCTTGCTTTTTTTTGGCGAGGAATATTGGGTGGTACCGCGGATATGAACTTCCGTCCCTTGTGGACGGGAGTTTTTTTTATTTCATGTTTATCTTATGACTATATGACCCACAATAGGAGGAATTCATCATGGAAAACATCAATTTCGACAGTCTGAAACGACGGAGAGATCTTCGCATCATTTTACCGGTCTTTCTCGTCTCGATTATAGCCTGCATCGACCGCGTCAATATTTCCTACGCCAAACTGACCATGACCCAGACCCTGTCCTGGTTATCGCCGGAAGTATATGGTTTCGGCGCCGGCATCTTCTTCGCCGGCTATCTGCTCCTGGAAATCCCCGGTTCCCTGTTCGCCGCGAAGTTCTCGGCATCGAAATGGATTTCCCGCATCATGTTTACATGGGGTATCGTCAGCCTGTGCATGGCCTTCGTCACGACGGAATGGCAGTTCTACCTGTGCCGCTTCCTGTTAGGCGCATCGGAAGCCAGTCTCTACCCGGTCATCTATTCCCTCTTGTTCCCCCGCTGGTTCACGGCAGCTGAACGGGCCCGGGCCACGTCGCTCATGTTGACATCGCTTCTCCTTTCGACGATCATCGGCGCACCGATTGCCGGCGTCCTCCTGGAACATTCCTTCTTCGGCCTCTTGGGCTGGCAGGAACTGTTTATCCTGGAATCCATCCCGGCTCTTTGCTTCGCTTTCTATTTCTTCTTCGCCGTCAAAGACCGTCCCGACCAGGCCAGCTGGCTGACGGATGCTGAAAAAGAATACTTGACCACCATGTACCAGGAAGAACAGGCCAAGATGCAGAGCGTCAAGAAATACACAGTTTTCCAGGCCTTTACGGATACGAAAGTCTTGAAACTCTGCCTCATCTACTTCCTCTGGGTCGTCGGTTTCTGGGGCTTCTACTTCTGGATGCCCACGGTCCTCAAGAACCTCTCCGGCTGGTCTACGTCGCTCATCGGCGGGGCTATCGCTATCCCCATGATGGCAGCCCTCGTCGTCCAGCTGGTCATCGGCCATACGGCTACGGTTACGGGCGATAAAGTATGGCACGTCTTCGGTGCCCTGGCCGTCGGCGCTGTCGGCCTCGGCTTGTCGCCTTTCGCTCATAACATGGGCGTCGCCTTGTTCCTCATCTGCCTGTCGGCAATCGGCATCCACGCTTCCATGGGCGTATGGTGGACCATCCCGACGACGTTCCTTTCCGGCCCGGCCGCTGCCGGCTCCATCGCCCTCATCAACTCCTGCGGCAACCTGGGCGGCATGTTCGGTCCGAACATGATGGCCTGGGTCCAGGCTCAGACAGGCAGCTTCGACATGGGTTACTACCTCATGGCCGCCTTCATGTTCTGCGCCGGCCTCCTGGTCCTGACTTTGAAATATAAAGTCAACGGCGCCGCCAAAAAAGACGTCCTCAGTGGCTCGTGGCTCGGACCCACATTGTAGGGGCGCCACGTGGGGCGCCCGTTATGAATAACTGGCGCCTACGCCACCGAGCTGTAAGGGTCCAAAAAAAAGCACCCCCTAGGATGGCTTAGGGGATGCTCACATAAACCGTGCGGGCGCGCCACGTGCACGCCCCTACAGTTCGTAAAAAGGCACTGTCGCATAAAGACAGTGCCTTTTTACGTGAATCAGGCGGTCCGCCCTTTGGGCGGCCCCTACAAGCCACGAACCACTAGCCACTAACACCCCATCGCTTTCAGCACAGCTCCGGCCAGGACGGCGTAGCTTCGACATTGGGATGGACGCCGTCGGCATAGAGATTGCGGCCTGTCCGCCGTTCGGCTTTGAGCAGGGCTTCGTAGAAGTCGATGACGATGCATTCCGTTTCTTTTCCGTAGGAAAGGAGCCATTGCCGATACTGGCGGAGCCCGTCGTTGTGTTTTTCTACGTCACTGGCATTTTGCCAGCCGTACATGGCGCTTTCCATCTTGGTCAGCGGCGGGATGCCCAGGTATACGGGCTTCCCCTGCTCCTTGAAAGTCGTGACGATAGTCCGCATATTCTGGCAGATTTTCTCCAACTCCCCGCCGAGGAGGATGTCGTTGGAACCGCCCATGATGAAGAAGGCGTCATACCGGCTGAGGTCGAACTGATGGAGGCGATAGACCATGCCCGTCGTCGTATCGCCGCATTGGCCTTCATTGTCGATATGGATATGGCTTTGGGCCGAGACCAGGGCCGTCCAGCTCTGGTCGGGCCGGACGTCGAAGCCGTAGGTCAGGCTGTCGCCCAGGCACAGGAGTTTCACGGCTGGACGGCTTTCTGGACGGCCTTTACGGCAGCGTCCGTCGACAGCCACGGGGCATCGAACTGGCAGCCGGCTTTTTCCAGGTCCATCTGGCAGGCGAAGATTTTCGGGATGGCACTGGTATAAATATCATGGTCATACATATAGCGCAGCGTCGTTTCGACGTCGGCATCGCTGAGGATGTGGCCGTGGTCGATGAGGACCAGCCGGTTGGCATAGGGCAGGGCCGCTTCCAGCGTATGTTCGATGACGACGATGGTATGACCGTATTTGACATTCAAGTCGTGGATCAATTCATAGAATTCATGGGTCCCTTCCGGGTCCAGGGCCGACGTCGGTTCATCGAAGACGAGGATATCCGGATTGGTCGCCAGTACGTCGGCAATGACCAGGCGCTGTCGCTGGCCGCCGGACAGCTTCGTGACCTGGCGGTTGCGGTACGGCGTCATATTGACCTTTTCCAGGGCTTCCGAAATAGCCTGGCCGATCTTATCCGGTGCGACGCCCTGATTTTCCAGGCTGAAGGCGATTTCTTCTTCGACCGTCATGGCGACGAGCTGGCTGTCATAATCATCGAGCATGGCGCCGACACGGGTTGCCAGCTGGGAAATCGTCGTCTGCGTCGTCGCCTGGCCGTCGACGTAGACCATGCCTTTCATGACGCCGCCGAAATAATGCGGGATAGCGCCGGTCATGGCCATGCACAGCGAGCTCTTGCCGCTGCCGCTTTCACCGGTAATGACCAGGAAGTCGCCTTTATTCACGGTCATGGTGACATCGTCCAGGACGGGCGTCTTCTGCTTGTTATAGATGTACGACAAATGTTCCATGGAAATGAGGCCTTCCTGGGACGGCTTCAAATCATACATGCTGTGGTCCGACGTGACTTCCCGTTCTTCCAGGGAATCGAGGATGCCCCGGGATACGAAAAGGCGCAGGGCCGGGAAATACATGAGCGGTGTAACGATGGCATTCAAGGCGCCGATGACGACGACCAAGGGCAGCATGGCCGTAAAATAGACGACATTCGGCAGATTCATGACGAACTTCAGGATCGTGACGAAAGCGCCGCCACTCATGCAGGTCGCTGCAAAGCCGGTCAGGACGGGCAGGCACGAATGACCTTTGAATTTGATGAATGCCAGGTTCTTGACGATGAACGTACAGGTCAGGGCGCCGAGCGGTTCACTGATGAGGTTGCCATAAGGGAAGCCCGACTTCGACGTCAGGACGTTGACCAGGGCAGCGACCAGGCCGATGCCCAAGGCCTGCTTGTAACTCGGCTTGGTCAGGCAGATGGCGACACAATACGTGGCGATGGTCCAGTTCGGCGTGACGCCGCCGACGCTCGGTGAGACCAGGTGCAGGATCGTGCCGATGGCCAGCATGAGCGTCGTAATGGTGATCCAGCGGAACTGGCCGCCCTGACGATGATGAAATTCTAATTTAGCAATATCTGCAACAGTTTTCATCTTTCTTCCCTCCTAAACCAAGTCTTGCAGGCGCAAGTAAACGACAAAACAGCTCAGGGCCAGCATGATGACAATGCCCACATAGTCGCGGCCTTTCGGGCGGACATTGCTCATGAAGCTGTGTTCGTTGCTGCCGAAACCGCGTAATTCCAGACTGAGGGCCATCGTTTCCGACCGGCCCAGGGACTTGAGCATCAGCGGCTGGACGACACTCATATAATTGATGACTTTCTTAAAGACATTGCCCTTCGTCGACAGACCCCGGCAGGCCTGGGCTTCCTGGACGGCCTTGCTTTCGGCGATGAAATCGGGTACGAAGCGCAGGGCCGCCGTGAACATGAAGGCATATTCATAAGGTATCTTGATCTGCTTGACCAGGGCGGCCGTCAAATCCTGCAGGCGCGTCGTCGTCAGCAAGATGATGAAGACGATGGTCATGGCCAGCATGCGCAGGCCCGTGACATAAGCCGATTCCAGGGACCCGCCGCCCAGGAGCTGGACGACAGCCAGGAAGACGGCGAAGACGGCCAGGCTGAAGACGGCCTTGAGGTTGCGCGACAGGCTGCCGCATAATCCCAAGAGGATGAGTTCGATGACGACTAAGATGACCAGGGGCAGCGTCGTATGCATGACCAGGGCCCAAAAGGAAAAGGCGAAGGTGCCGATCAATTTCGTAACAGGGACCAAATTCTTCATCATTTTTTCATACCTCCAATCCGTTCCAGCATGGCTGTCGTAAATTCTTTCATCGATTTACAATAAGGAAAATCAGGAACCGCCATGGATAAAGTGACGGCATCGGGCCGGCTCAGACCCAGGTCATATAAATCATCGCGCTGGGTGAACAGTTCCTGCGGCGTCCCGTCGAAGGCCTTGGTATGATTGCCGATGACCAGGACGCGCTGACAGTATTCGGCGAAAATATCCATGTCATGACTGATGATGAGGATGGTCATGCCCTTTTTATTGAGGTCCGTCAGCAAGGCCATGAGCTGGTCCTTGTCTTCACTGTCCTGGCCGCTCGTCGGTTCATCGAGAACGATATATTTCGTATGCATGGCGATGGCCGAAGCAATGGCGACGCGCTGTTTTTCGCCGCGGTTCAAGTTGGGCGGATAGGCTTCAGCCAGTTCCGTCAGTTCCGTTGCAGCCAGGGCTTCGTCGACGGCCTGGCGGATCTCGTCGCGGCTCATGCCCAGCTGCTGCGGCCCGTAGGCTACTTCTTCACGGACCGTCGGCCGGAACATCTGCCGTTCCGGCCGCTGGAAGACGTAGCCCATGAAATGGCTGCGCACAGAAGCATCGTCATCGTTGATGACCTTGCCGTCATACAGGATTTCCCCGGATACGGGCTTTTCCAGCCCCATGAGCAGGCGCGTCACCGTCGTCTTGCCGCAGCCGTTGCGGCCGCCGAGACCGATGAATTCGCCCTCACCGATCTGTACATTTACATGTTCCAATACGGGCACGCCATTGCCGTAGTTGAAACTGACATCTTTCATTTCCAGCATCTTTCTCTCCCCTTCTATTTGAAGACACAAAAAAAACCTTCCGTCCCTATACAGGGACGAAAGGTTTGATTTCTTCCGCGGTGCCACCCAGATTGACTCAGTGAGTCCAGCTCTACATGTACGGCATAAGCGATACACGTTTCTTTGATAGCGGTGGAAATACACCGTCGCACCCTACTGATCACCGTTCAGGCCGCATCTCCCGAATCCATTCTATCCGCCGGTCCGTGCCGAACTCCCACTGCCATCGGCTCGCTGGAACTGCCACAATCGGATATACTCGTTTCGTTCATCGACAAATCCATTTAGATTTTGCTTTATTATATACTTGTAACGCGCCTATTGTCAAGCCTTAGACCCGCCTATTCAGCCGGTTCGATGGTGCCGTTGTATTTATCGGCAATGAACTTCTTGACAGCATCGGAATGGAAGATTTCAGCAATCTTCTTGTACGTCGGGTTGTCCTTGTCCTGAGCACGGACAGCCAGGACCATGACGGCCAGCGGTTCGTCTTTCGGTTCCAGGAAGATGCCCTGTTCTTTGACGTTGAGGCCGGCACTCATGACGTAGTTCATAGTGATGACGGCGGCATCGACGTCACCGAGGCTGCGCGGCAGCTGGGCGGCTTCGATTTCCTTGAACTGGAAATGCTTCGGATTATCTACGACATCAGCCGGCGTAGCCTTGAAACCGACGCCGTCCTTGAGCTTCAAGAGGCCTGCCCGCTGGAGGAGTGCCAAACCGCGGCCGCCATTGGTCGGGTCGTTGGGAATGGCGATGACAGCGCCGTCGGGCAAAGCATCGACGCTCTTATATTTGTCGCTGTAAATCCCCATGCGCATGAGGATCGTATTGCCGATAGGCACTAAATCAGTGCCATTCTGCTTATTGAAATTATCCAGGAACGGCTTGTGCTGGTAGCTGACCAAATCGATGTCGCCATCGGCCAAAGCCTTGTCTGGCGTAATATAGTCGGAAAATTCGACGACTTTAACCTGATTCTGCAAGAAGTCTCCCGCCTCTTTAGGCGGTGAGATGAATTGCAAGTTTTTCTGAGGGCTCGATGCCATCAGAAAAACAATGGCTTCACAAGTTGATTTGCAGTATAATCAGTAGTAAGAGTAAAAGGATTTGGAAAGTCAAGGCAGGTGATGATAGTGAATAAGGCATACCGATACAGAATCTATCCGACAACGGCACAGAAAATGATGTTTGCCAAGACCTTTGGGTGTGTCCGATTCATCTACAACAAGATGCTGCGTGACCGCATTGACTATTATAAGGAAACCGGCCAAAAGCTGAATAACACGCCTGCGCAGTACAAGGAAGAATTCCCTTGGCTGAAAGAAGTGGATAGTCTGGCTCTTGCCAACGCTCAGATGAACTTGAACAAGGCGTACCATAACATCTTGAGCAACCGAAAGCATTTTGGCAAGCCGCGATTCAAGTCCAAGAAGAATTGTCGTGCTTCGTATTCCACGAACAACCAGAAAGGCTCTGTCCGAATCGAGGGCCATAAGGTGAAACTGCCGAAAGTCGGCTGGGTGAAATTATGCCAGCATCGTCCCTTGCCGGAGAACAGTATCATAAAGACCGTAACCATCAGCAAGACGCCATCCGGAAAGTACTATATCAGTATGCTGGTGGAGTATGAAAACCAAATACTCCCGGTCATACCGAAGACGTTCCTGGGCCTGGATTTTGTGATGCACGGCTTGTATGTGGCTTCCGATGAGGAGGATGCTGAGTATCCCGATTTCCTGCGAACGGCAGAGAAAAGATTGGCTAAGGCACAGCGGAAGCTATCCCAAAAGCAGAAAGGAAGTCACAACAGAGAAAAACAAAGACTGCGTGTAGCTATTCTCCATGAGAAAGTGGCCAATCAACGGCAGGATTTCCTGCATAAGAAGGCTCGCTACCTTGCAGATCGCTATGATGTCATTGGCATTGAGGATATTAGCGTCAAAGCGATGGCAAAGCGGAAAAAGGGTGGCAAGTTCAGTTTTGGCAAATCCGTAGCTGACAATGGCTGGAATCTGTTCACGAACATGCTGGAATATAAGTTGGCTTGGCAAGGCAAACAGCTTATCAAGATAGACAAGTGGTATCCAAGCAGCCAACTGTGCCATGTTTGCGGATATCAGAACCACGAAACCAAGGACTTATCTGTAAGGGAATGGGATTGCCCGAAATGTGGCAGTCACCATAATCGCGATAAGAACGCTGCCATAAATATTCGGGAAGAAGCCAGGCGAATAGCTGCCTGACGTAATCCATAAAATACCGTGGGGCGCACGGGAATCTACGCCTGTGGAGAGAGTGTAAGCCGCCGCAACTCTTTGGAGTCAGTGGCGCTGTTCTCGTTGAAGCAGGAAGCTCCCGCCTCTATAGGCGGGAGTACGTTCACTGTGAATCCCCTGCTTTTCCGCTTCCTTGGCTACGGCTTCGACGACTTCGGCATGCGGACCGGCTGTGGCCCCGATCTTGATTTCCTTGTCGCTGCTGCCGGAACTTTCCATTGAATCATCAATGATACCCCCTCTTAAGATTGTGCCTAAATGATACGCTTTCAGTATAGTTTTGTCAATGACCTGCCTGGCCTCTTGACAAATCGCCCATCCATGATAAACTAAGAATCAAGACAACTTTAGACGACATTTATCCAGAGTGGTGGAGGGACTGGCCCTATGAAACCCGGCAACCGACGATGACGGTGCTAATTCCTGCGGATTATTCCGAGAGATAAAGAATCAGCAATCAACCTCTTTCTCTTTCGGAAAGAGGTCTTTTTTATGGATAAAATGACGGAACAGGATGGTCTATATTATTCTATATTTTGTTAGGAGGAATCTTCATGAAAAATCTCAAGAAACTCTCGCTTCTCGCCGCTTCGGCCCTGCTGGCCGTCGCTTTCCTGGCTGCCGGCTGCGGCAGTGATTCCGCTTCCAGCGGCTCGTCTTCCAAGAACACGACGGTCACCGTCGGCGCTACGCCCGTACCGCACGGCGAAATCCTCAACGAAATCAAGCCGCTCCTGGCCAAGGAAGGCGTCGACTTGAAAGTCGTCGAATTCACGGATTACGTCAAACCGAACCTGGCCCTGAACGACAAAGAACTGGACGCCAACTTCTTCCAGCATTCGCCGTACCTCGATAAATTCAACAGCGAACACGGCACGAAACTGAAAGCCATCGCTAAGATCCACGTCGAACCGATGGGCATTTATTCCCATAAGATCAAGGATTTGAAAGACCTGCCGGACGGTGCGAAAGTCGCCATCCCCAATGACCCGACCAACGGCGGCCGCGCCCTCCTCATCTTGCAGAGCGCCGGCCTCATCGGCCTGAAAGACGGCGGTAACATTACCTCGACCGTACAGGACGTCGAAAAGAACGATAAGCACCTCCAGTTCGTCGAACTCGAAGCCGCTCAGATTCCCCGTTCCATCGATGACGTGGACATCGCTCTGATCAACACCAACTTCGCTATGGAAGCCGGCCTCAATCCGCTGAAAGACGCCCTCTTCCTGGAACCGAAAGATTCGCCGTACGCCAATGTCCTCGTCATCCGTGAAGGCGATGAAAATCGTCCGGAAATCCAGAAACTCGTCAAAGCCCTCCAGTCTCCGGAAGTCAAGAAATTCATTGAAGACAAATACCAGGGCGCAATCCTGCCGAGCTTCTAATAAAAGTTGGATGTTTGACGTTTGATATTGAGGGGGAATTCATATACATGCATACGAATGAGCTTTTTGCCAAAAAAACGGTCTTTTCTTTTGAAGTCTTTCCACCGAAACGGGACATTCCCGTCGAAACGGTCTATCCGACCCTGGACGAGCTGAGCCAGCTCCATCCTGACTTCATCAGCGTCACCTGCGGCGCCGGCGGCACGGGCGGCAACCGTACCGTCGAAGTCGCTACGTACATCAAGCAGTTAGGCTGCGAAACGGCGGCCCATATGCCCTGCATCTACCTCACGGAAGAAGCAGCCCTGCAGAACTTGAAAGAATTGAAAGAAGCGGGCATCGAAAACATCCTGGCCCTGCGCGGCGACGAAGTACCGGGCCGCGAACGGGCTCACGTCTTTGAACATGCCAGCGACCTCGTAGCCTTCATCAAAGAAAAGGAACCGGACTTCAACGTCATCGGCGCCTGCTATCCCGAAGGCCATACCGAAGCCAAGACCCTGGCTGCCGACATCCGCAACTTGAAGACCAAAGTCGACGCCGGTGCCAGCGAGCTCATTTCTCAGCTATTCTTCGACAACGCCCTTTTCTACCGCTTCCTCGAACGCTGTGAAATCGCCGGCATCAACGTCCCCATCGAAGCCGGCATCATGCCCGTCACCAATAAAGCTCAAATCGAACGCATGGTCACCATGTGCGGCGCCACGCTCCCCATCAAATTCCAGCGGGCCATTGCAAAATACGGTGACACTCCCGAATCCATGCGCGACATCGGCATCGCCTATGCTGTCGACCAGATTGCCGACCTCCTGGCCAACGGTGTAGACGGCATCCACGTCTACACCATGAATAACCCGTACATCGCCAAAAAAATCGCCGAAGCCGTAAAGACATTGTTATAGAAATCTTTGTACATCACCTCTATAGTAGGGGCTTGCACGTGGCAAGCCCGTCCCAGAACATTAGCGAGTCTCAAGTTCAGGGAATGCATTGCCAAATCTCTAGCGGGTCGCCCACGTGGCGACCCCTACAGTGAAAAAAAGAGAGGCTGTCTTAATACGACAGTCTCTCTTTTTTTCACTCTTTCAGCACATATCCATAGGCGTGGATGCGTCCATCGTCTTCTTTTTCCAGATAGACGCCCTGGATTTCCGAGGCGAAGCCCGGCAATTCATTGAGGCCTTCTTCCAGGGCCTTGAAATACTGGACTGCCGTATGGGACCAGCGTTCGCCCGGGACGACGCAGAGGACGCCCGGCGGATAGGGCAGAGCGCCTTCGAGGGCGATGCGGCCTTCGATTTCATCGAGGGGCACCAGCTCACCCTGGCCGCGGATGAAAGCGTATTGCGCATCCTGGGCATTCATGGCGTATTCCGGCAAGTATTCCCGACGGAAGAGTTTCTTCTGCAGGTCCTTGACGTTCCGTGCCTTATAGAAATCATGCATTTCCTGACAGAGTTGGCGAATCGTATAGCCGGCGTAGCGGTCCGGATGTGAGTTGTAGACGCCGAGGAGGACTTCCTGCATGGGGACATCGTGGTCGACGAAGCGTTCAAAACGGACCAGCTGGGACACGAGGAGGCGCATCTTATTCTTATTTTCAGCCGGTGTCAGCAGGAAGAGGATCGAATTCAAATCACATTTTTCCGGGATGACGCCGTTACCGCGAAGGTACGTCGCCAGGATGTTGGCATGGATACCAAAATCTTCGTACTGTCCCGATTCAGCGTCGATGCCCGGTGTCGTCAATAACAATTTGCAGGGGTCGACGAGATATTGTCCCGGCCCGTATCCTTCAAAAGCATGCCACTTGGCATCCGGTTCAAAGGTAAAATAGGCCAGGTCGTTGGCCATGTCATCCGTATTGCCATCCTGCCAGGCTTGCCGTAGACCGTCGGTGCCACGAACGGCCGGATATAGTGGCAGCGGCGCAGGATATCCTTGCGGGCTTCGATACCCATTTTCACGCAGTCCATCCACATCTTGCGGCCAGCCGCACCGGCATGGATTTTGGCGTTGACAGCGATAGTGGCGAACATGGGATAAAAAGGACTCGTCGACGCATTGGCCATGAAGGCATTGTTGAAGGTCTTGTGGTTGCAGTAGCGGGGCTGGTTATGGATATGGTTGTCCTTCTTATGGATCTGCGAAGCCTGAGAAAAACCAGCCTGCTGCTTATGGACCGACTGGACGACCATGATACCCGGATCGTCTTCATGCAAATCGAGGAGCAGCGGCGAGTAGTCCTTGAGCATGGGAATGAACTGTTCATAGCCGACCCAGGCCGAATCAAAGAGGATGTAGTCGCAGAGATGACCGATGCGGTCGACGACATAGCGGGCATTGTACAGCGTCCCGTCATAAGTGCCGAGCTGGATGACAGCCAAGCGGAAAGGCCGCTTGGCCTTGGCTTTTTCCGGATCCCGTTCGGCTGCCAGCTGGCGCAGATACGTTTCATCGAAACAGTGGGCGTCGATGCCGCCGATGAAGCCATAGGGATTGCGGGCCGTTTCCAAATAGACCGGCGTCGCCCCGGCCTGGATGAGAGCCCCGAGAGCGACGGACTTGTGATTGTTGCGGTCATAGAGAACCAAGTCGCCAGGCGTCAGCAAGGCATTGGTGACGACCTTATTGGACGACGAAGAGCCATTGAGGACGAAATAGGTCTTATCGGCATGGAAGACTTCGGCTGCAAAATCCTGCGCTTCCAAAGCCGGCCCTTCGTGGATGAGCAAATCACCGAGGGTCACGTCGGCATTACAGATATCGGATTGAAAAATATGAGGTCCATAGAAATCATAAAGATAGCGTCCTGCCGGATGCTTCTTGAAAAACAGGCCGTCCTGATGGCCCGGGCAGTCAAAAGGCGTATTCTTTTCACTGACGTAATCGACGAGGTCGGCAAAAAACGGCGGCAGCACAGCATGTTCATAGCGGCTGGCCAGGCGTTCGGCCGTCGAAATACAGCGGCTCTTATTGACCATTTCTTCCGTAAAGACGACATCGACCTTGTCGATATACTGGTCCGGCATCTTCTCGCCGCCCGGCATGATGACCATGATGGGAATACCGAATCCCGTTTCATCGATCTTGTCGATGTAGGCAAAATCCTGGTCCGAAATAACCGCTACGGCCACATCGGTGAAATCCGTCTGCTCAACAGGCACGATTTCCCGGTCGCTGTCAACGAAATAATACTGTACATCAAAGCTGTAAGCTATCTTCAAATGTTTCATATGTCTTCTCTCCCTATCCTCTTCCTTTGCATTGATATTTTAATAAATACAGCCCTATTGTACGCAATTCCCCCATGAATAGCAAGAAAAATATTTCGCAAATAGTACATTGGGGCCTAAAAAGCCGTTCATCGTAGGTCGTTCGTCGTTCATCGAATATGGGGCCTGACGGCCCCGCCGGTCGCAGGCCGCCTCGGACTCAACTGCCGCTACGCGGCAACAGACCCAGAATGACGACATCGCCTCGAGTGCCCCTTGGCTCGTCAAAAAATAGTGGCTCGTTGTTCGTGGCTCGTAAAAACTTACCATTATACTCGGATCGGCTGTGACCAAATATCGCAGCGGGCCGCACAAGGCTCCCTTTATAGGGGAGCTGGCCGCCAAAGGCGGTCTGAGAGGTTAAAGGTCGCCCCCTACGCACAAGGCCGTTGGCCGTGTATTTTTTTGCGAACTGCGACCTGAGCTCTATACTGGTCATATTATCAATTGCCGAGTATAATAAAAGTGAAACCTCAAAATTTCCATTTTTTGAGGTCTCAGAATCATGAGATAGCAAAAATCGCTTTTTTTGAGGTAACTGCCATGAAATATGAATCCCTGTATTCACTCTATTACAAAGACAGCCAAATATGGGAAAAAGTATATCAGGAACGGTTTCACAGCCCCTTTAGCCGTCATTTGCCTTTGGCGATAAAGCAGTATCATCGTCGGCAAAGCCATCCTGCTTTTTTCTGCTATAGCGAAGAAATCGCCTTATCCTTGGAAAAAATTGCCAGCGAAGTCATGGACTGTCTTGACATTATACATCAAGTTCCACCGGCCGCTATCTCGCAGTTTTTGCATACGTCCCTAGTTGATGAAATCAAATCGACCAATGACATCGAAGGCGTGCGCAGTACGAGGAAAGAAATCTTGACGGCTTTTTCCGTCCCCGAATCGGAACAGTCATTTTACCGTCTGGGCAGCATCGTCAACAAATACATCAAAATCATTCAAAAAAAATACATCCCTTTAACTACCAGCCAGGATATCCGCCAGCTTTTCGACGATTTTCTGGCCGATGAAATTAAACGAGATGACCCCAAAAATCTCCCTGATGGGAAAATCTTTCGTAAGGATCGTGTCGACATCGTCTCACCGGCACAAAAAACTATCCATCAAGGAGTCTATCCGGAATCAGCTATCATTCAAATGATGGACGCAGCCCTCGATGTGCTGAATGACAAGACCATCCCTTATTTAATCCGTGTTGCTATCTTTCACTATTTCTTTGGCTACATCCATCCTTTCTATGATGGAAATGGCCGAATGGCGCGATTCATCACGTCTTATTTGTTGGCATTGCATTTACATCCCGCAATAGCCCTGCAAGTTTCTATCTTAATCAAAAAATACCGCAAAAGATACTACGACCTGTTTTCACATACCGATGCCGACATCAATCGCGGAGATTTGACCCCCTTCATCATAGGAACCTTGAAATTCATCGAACAGGCCACGCTTTTCACACACCATACACTCAAACATAAATATCAAACTTATCAAAAAGCCAAAGAAAAGCTCACCCAAACGCCGTCCTTGTCAACGAAAAATAAAACCACCGCTGCGATTTGCGATATCCTGCTACAAGCGGCTATCTTTTCCGACATCGGCGTTTCCGTAAAAGAAATCATAGAAACCCTAAACATTTCCGAAAACACAGTCTACAATCATCTGAAAAAAATTCCTGAAGAATATCTGTGGATAAATAAAGAAATACGGCCATACCGCTACCAATTGCGGTTATAAGGGCCTGACGGCCCCGCCGGTCGCAGTTGGCAGTTCGCATGCCGCCTCGGACTCAAATGCCGCTTCGCGGCAACAGACTCAGAATGACGACATCGCCTCGAGTGACCCTCGGCTCGTGAAAAAATAGTGGCTCGTGGCTCGTTGTTCGTGGTTCGTAAAAACTTACCATTATACTCGAATTAGCTGTGACCGAATCTCACAGCGGGCCGCACAAGGCTCCCTTTATAGGGGAGCTGGCCGCCAAAGGCGGTCTGAGAGGTTAAAGGTCGGCCCGCTACGCGCTGAGGGCTTCCCGAAGCGTCGTTGTTAGTTTGAGTCTGTCGCGGCGGAACGCCGCATCTGAATCCGCGAGAAAGGCCGTGGTTCATTATTCGTGGCTCGTAAAAACATACCCATTATACTCGAATGGGCTGTTATGAAATCTCTCTGGCGGGCTTCCCACGGGAAGCCCCTACAGTTCGGCCATGGGCCGTGTGTATTTTTGCGAACGGCTAACAGCTAGCTGCTGACTGCCAAAAAGGCGCTGTCTTCATGCGACAGCGCCTTTTTCACTACAAACTTGATACTGCAAACTATATTCTATTTATCGATGACTTCCTTGACGATGCTGATAGCTTCTTTCAATTCATCCCAGGGGATGTTGAGCGGCGGCAGGAGGCGCAGGAGGCCGTTGGCCGTGAGGACGAGGACGCCGTGGTCGACGCAGCCTTCTACGACGTCCATGAGGGCTTTATTCTTGAGGGTGACGCCAATCATGAGGCCCATGCCGGATACGTGGTCGACGTGTTCGCACTGTTCCAGTTCTTCTTTGATGTATTTCCCTTTTTTCCGGACTTCTTCCATGAGGGCGTCGTCGAGGCGGTCGATGATGGAAATGCCGCCGGCCGTGCAAATCGGGTTGCCGCCAAAAGTCGAACCATGGGTATGGTTGGTCAGGGTATGCTGCGTCGAATCGGCGAACATCGTAGCCCCCAAGGGCAGGCCGCCGCCGATGGCTTTAGCCGTCGAAATGATATCGGGCTGGATGCCGTAGCCCATGTAGGAATAGAGATAGCCCGTCCGGCCATTACCGGTCTGGACTTCGTCGACGATAATCAGGATATCGTGGGCATGCGCATATTCTGCGACCTGCTGGACATATTCTTTGTCGAGGGGATGGACGCCGCCTTCGCCCTGGACCATTTCCATCATGATGGCGCAGACGTTATTTTCTTCGCATAGCCGCTTCATATCGGCAAAATCATCGGGTTCGGCATAGACGAAGCCGTCGACGAAGGGCCCGAAGTCTTCATGGAGCGAGTCCTGGCCGCACGCCGTCAAGGTGGCAATGGTCCGGCCGTGGAAGCTGTTCTTCAAGGTGACGATGGTATAGCGGCCGTCACCGTATTTGTCGTGCGAATATTTGCGGGCCGTCTTGATGGCACATTCATTGGCTTCGGCACCGGAGTTCGAGAAGAAGACCTTCTTCATGCCCGTCTTCTGGCAGAGTTTTTCGGCCAGGACGGTCTGGGGTTCCGTAAAGAAGACGTTGGAAATATGGCTCAATTTATGGAGCTGCGCTTCAACGGCTTTGATCCACACGTCGTCACAGACGCCGAAGATGTTGACGGCAATACCGGCGCTGAGGTCGATGTATTTCTTGCCGTCCACATCATACAAAATTGCGCCTTTGCCGTGGTCCAATACGGCACCGACCCGGTTGTATACATTGACGATATATTCTTTATCAAGGGTTTTATAATCTTCTGCCATTAGGAGATTCCTTCTTTCTTATAATATGGGAGCCTGACAGCTCCGCAGGCCGCTCAAAGAGACCGTTTTTCGTTCGTAGTTCATCGTTCATCGCGATGGCTTGGTATTTTTAACTCCCATACGATGAACGAGGAACGACCTACGACCAACGAAAAAAATTTATTTTCATGTGCTAGTCGCATTTATTTGCCGATTGAATAGTGCCCTACGAACATGGTCCCTAAACCTTCTTCGGTGAGCATTTCGATGAGGATGGCATGGGGAACCGTGCCGTTGATGATGAACACGCGCTTGACGCCGGCCTTGATGGCATCGGTGCAGCACTGGACTTTGGGAATCATGCCGCCGGCGATGATGCCGTCGTTTTCCAGCTGCCGCGCCTGGTCGAGGGTGATTTCCGTGAGCAATGAATCGGGCTCGTCCTTATCTTTGAGGACACCGTCGATATTGGTCATGGACAGCATACATTCTGCATTGAGGGCACCGGCAATCTTGGCCGCTGCCGTGTCGGCGTTGATGTTATAGGCCTGGCCGTTGGTGTCGGTCCCAATGGTCGAAATGACCGGGATATAGCCTTTATCCAGGTTATCTTTGATGATGGAAACGTCGACGTCGGTAATGCGGCCGACGTAGCCCAGTTCATCGCTCTGTTTCTGGACTTTGATCATCTGGTCATCGATGCCGCAGAGGCCGATGGCTTTGCCGCCGATGGTCCCGATGAGGTTGACCAGGTCTTTGTTGACCTGACCGGCCAGGACCATCTGGACGACTTTCATCGTTTCTGCGTCAGTGACGCGCAGGCCGTTGAGGAATTTCGATTCCATGCCCAATTTATTGAGCGTCTCTTTGATGTGCGGGCCGCCGCCGTGGACGAGGACGACCTTGACGCCGATGAGGTTCAAGAGGACGATATCGCCCATGACCTGATTTCTTCAGGTCTTCGTTGATCATGGCATTGCCACCGTATTTGACGACGACGATTTTGTTGCTGTATTTCTTGATGTACGGCAGGGCGTTCATCAAAATCTGCGCCTTCTGGGCATTGGTTACGGATTTGACATCTTCCGAGACGAGTTCGATTCGTTTAAACATTGCAATAGATTCCCCCATTAACTGCAGGCCTTCAAGGAATTTTGGAAGCCTAATTTTTTCAATAACTGTTCCAGTCCATCAGCCAGTGTCTCCTGACTGCACGGACTGCTACCGGCCATGCCGTTGGCCATGACGATGAACGTAAAGTTTTCCGTGTCGATGGCCGCCTTGGCCTGAGCCAGGGCGCCTTCGATGACAGCACTGCCGGCCTGGGCATCGGTCATGATGACACATAAGCCGTCGCTGTCGGCCGTGCCGTCGGCGGCGACACCGCTCAGGGAACAGCCGGGCGTCCCACTGGACAAGGCTACCTGATAGGCCGTGACATCGCCGGCATTATCCAGGACCGCTTCCAGCGGCTGGCTGTCGGTCCCCAATCCTGCCGTCAGCGTCTTGAGGCTGTGGATGAGCAGGGACGGACGGAAATACTGGCCTTTGGCCCCGCTGGCGACCAGGGCGATATCGTCTGGCGCTTCATCCATGCATTTCCCGGCGGCCTGGCAGACTTCCTGAGAAATCTCATGGCCCCGCGGCCCATCGGGAAGGGCCGTACCGTTGTGCAGGAGCAGTACCTTACCGGACTGAGTCATCAGGCCCTGACTCGTGGCGGTAACGATGGAGCAGTCGCGTCGGCTTACGATCATGGCGACATCCAATTTCACACGGCTGCTGCATAATCCACTGTACGTACCGGCAGCCTGAAATCCTTGCGGTACGCTGAGGCTATCATAAACCTGACTCATACTGACTCCACCTTTCATCTGATTCATCTAATACTGTGAACGTACTCCCGCCTATAGAGGCGGGAGCTTCCTGCTTCAACGAGAACAGCGCCACGGACTCCAAAGAGTTGCGGCGGCTTACACTCTCTCCACAGGCGTAGATTCCCGTGCGACCCACGGTATTTTATGGATTACGTCAGGCAGATATCCGCCTGGCTTCTTCTCGGATATTTATGGCAGCGTTCTTATCGCGATTATGGTGACTGCCACATTTAGGGCAATCCCATTCCCTTACAGATAAGTCCTTGGTTTCGTGGTTCTGATATCCGCAAACATGGCACAGTTGGCTGCTTGGATACCACTTGTCTATCTTGATAAGCTTTTTGCCTTGCCAAGCCAATTTATATTCCAACATGTTCGTGAACATATTCCAGCCATTGTCAGCTACGGATTTGCCAAAGCTGAACTTGCCACCCTTTTTCCGCTTTGCCATCGCTTTGACGCTGATATCCTCAATGCCAATGACATCATAGCGTCTGCGAGGTA
>NZ_APHY01000046.1 GCF_000417505.1 Megasphaera sp. NM10 | reverse complement strand
TCAGAATTTCTTATAGGCAGGACTTCCTTTCTTTACCTGATGGATTTTTCGCTTCATCTGAGAAAGCTGTATCTCTTTCCGGTCCCGGTCTTCATCGAGCCTCTTATCGAAATTCATTTCTCCATAGCTGGCAGCTTCGTCCTTCTTGGATTCGAGCCAGTGGAGGAAAGCCGTACATTTCTTGATGGACGGGTTATCGTAGAGTCCGACGACGACGCCGGAACCGGAAATCAGGTGCATCTTGACCAGGTCTTTATAGCTGGCCCAGTGGGCACTGCCATGGGATGTGAGCTTCTTTTCCGGACGGAAAAGGAAGAGCATGAGCAGGCAGAGGACGAAACCGCCGAAGCTGTATGGGGTAACTGTCGAAAAGAGCTCCGGCACGTAACGCTGATACCTGAAATACCAGGTCACGAAAGCCCATGGCGGGTAGATATGGGTGCCGCCGATGATGAGGGACGAGCCGAGAAAAGCCGGGTCATACGCGACCAGGGCGGCGAACTTTTCCGTCGCCATCCACAGGCCGCCAACAGCCGGGACCAGGGAGGCGAGGAAGAGAGCGAATCTATTCATCGTACTCACCCAGGGACAGGTCCTGGTTAATGAAGATGTTGAAGGCATGGCCCGGTGAAATGGTGATGGTCGGGCTGGTATTGCCTTCGCGGTTCAGAATCTGGCTGGCCGTCTGCATGACCTGTGCCACAGCACCGCTGACGGCTTCCTGACCAGGACTGCGGGTATCGTCGCCGGACGTATTGCCCGTGGCTGACTGAGCAGCGCTGCCGAGGAGGGCTGTCATGAAGGCCGTCTTGAAGAGCGAGCCTGTATGATTGGTATATTTTTCAGCCAGGCCCGGCATCCCGGTCCCGTCGATAGCGTTCTGGTTCGGCAGGTTCACATTGGACCCATCGGGCAGGATGATACGGGTGAAAGCGACGCCGATGCGATGATTGCCGCGGGCACCGCTCTGGCCATATTTGCCGATGATCTTTGACCCCTGCGGGATAAGGAGATGCGTGCCGGTCAGGCTGTCATAGACGTCCTGGCGGACGATGGCGATGCAGTCGCCGTTCGGCGAGTCACTGGTGATACCCGTCTGCAATGTTGCCGGGATGACCGTGCCGGCCTGAAGGGTATACATACCGGATGGCATATCCTGTGCATAAGGCGTCGGCTGGAAGGCCGACGAAGTATCCGGTTTCGGTTCCGCAGCCTGCGCCGTACCGGTTCCGCTGACAGCCTGTGTGACGGCGGTGGCAATCTTGAAAGCGATGCTGCTGTTCATGGCATCGTTTTCTGCTTTTTCAGCTGCCTGCTGTGCTTTGAGGGCTGCCTTTTCTTCTTCCGACATCTGCGGTTTCGCCGGTGTCGGAGAAGGCGTTACCGTAGCTGTTGCCCGCGGCGCCGCGGCAGCAGAAGGAGCGGAGGCTGATGCACGCGGTGCCGATGAACGGGAAACAGCCGGTTGGGCATTATAAGAGCGGTTCGATGACGTACCGGATGACCGGGACGATGAAGAGGAAGAAGTGCCGTTTCCATAGCCGGAAGAGGGAGGAACAGGCTGCCCATTTTCGGAAGCTGTTGTCGGCGTCTTTCCGTCTTTACCGGTCTTGGCATTCTTCTGATATTTAGAGATGTCGCTGTACTTGGTCGGAAGGTCCGTATCCTGTGCCTGGGCGACATTCTGGGATAAAGCTTTTTTCGACTCTTTGCCGCTGGCCGTCGTCGGATTCAATGACGAGTAGGCCATGGCTCCGGCGCCGATGAAGAGAATGGATCCGGCGGCGAGCAGGATGTGTTTCCGGCGGAGCATCTTTGCCTGGGAACCTTCGTCTTCTTCATCGTCAGGGATGATGAGATCACCATCTTCCGGTGTCTCTTCGTCTATGTCGGAGAGAGGCTGGTCCGTATCCTCATCACTGGTGAAGTCGGTACGGAAATCCGGCTCGTCGAGGTCTTCCTCATTGTGGCCTTTCTTCCGGTTCAGCTTGTCTTTCAGCTTATACGCCAGCATGGAAAGGTTATAACGCAAGTCAATCATTTCGATCCGCCTCCTTTATAGATTGAATCGGATGGAGTGATGTCTACATAAGATTTAGAGGTATAGCAGAGACGGGCTTTGGTAAAGACCCGGTCTGCGATGATATAGCCGTCACGGATACGGTAGTTGACGAGGGTCAGCTTCCCGTCCTGGACGTTATACAATGTCGGCTGGTCATATTTATTAGACTTCGGCATATTGATGTAGGTATGGATGCCGTCATCGAAGATTTCCGACGGCAGGACTGATACATCGAGGTTGCCATGCTTATGGATTTCGTACTTGCGGTTAATGTCCTTGGGTACGTAGGTATTGCCCTTCTTTACGGTGTAAATGTCGAAGTATTTTTTCTCTTCCTTGTTCTTCCAGGGAAGAGGGGCGGCCAGAGCCTTGCGGAACGATTCGTTAGGGAAGCTGAACTGTACGATAGGCGTATAGTTTTCGGATACCGATACGAGGTACAACCGGTAGCTGTGAGCGTCGGTGTTGATAATCATGTTGGTCTGGATTCCCGGTGCCAGCGGCTTGATGTAGATATGTTCGGCATTGCCGACTGTCGACTGGTCGATGAGCCAGCGTTTCGTGTCGCCGGCACCGATGTAGGTGATCTTTTCGCCAGGCTTCAGCTGAATGTCTGAAACGAAGCCCATCTGTGCATTGACCTGGAAGAGGCTGTCCGGTTTATAGTCGTAGACTACTTTGGCAGCCGTGCAGTCGCCATCACCGGTGAAGTATGTCGATTTATCCATGGCATACGCCGATGTACATAGGCAGCAGATGAGCCCGGCTGCGAGCAGGGTATATTTCATCATTCGATCTTACCTCCTCTTTCAGTCGGAGCCGGTTCGTTATCCGAAGAATCGGATGGGGAAGCCGAAGATGTCGATTCAATCGAAATGGTGAGGTCCTGAATCTTGAGGCCCAGTGGGTTGATGAGCAGTTCGTCTTCCTTGCTGGGAGGGTCGATGCCGACGGAGAAGAGGGCGACGTAGTTAACTTTCTTATTGCTCATGCCGCCACTCAAGGAAAATGATTCTTCCGACCAACGGACCTGATACGTCGATTTCGAGCCCGGCTGCAGCTGAATGGACTTGATGACCGGCTGGATCGTCATCTTGCCGAGTTTCGTCCGCGGATTATCGGACTTCAGCATGGAAGCCATCTTGGTGCTGGCTTCGCGGGTCATGAAGTGCTGTGACCGGTCGATGTTGTTCTTGAAAAGGACCGGGTCGAGGGGGACCGTGCGGGTATCCAGGATGAACTGGCCCAGGAAATGCTTGATTTCGGCCTGTTGAGGAACGTAATTCGTCGATTTCAACTGCCCACCGGTATCGACCTGTCCGGTTGCATTATCGACACGGACTACATAGGTTTTGTAATTATATGTCGTAGCGATAGCCACAACGGATACGACAGCGATACCGATGATGACGACACAGGCCTTCATGAGCCAGTATGCATTCCGGCGGTCCTGGTCCATATTCATGAGGACGTTGCCAAAGGGCTTCATCGGGCCTTTCTCCAGCGGGTCTGTCCCTTTCCCGGCAGGTGGCGTCGTATGATGTGGTAATAATGACATTAAACACACCTCCTTATATTATGTTTGTCATAAAAATATCACATTAAAAATAAAATGTAAATAGGTGATTTGTCGGCGTAATGTATTATAAATGCTCGTTTTATTGGAAAATATGACGGGTAATTTTTCAGAATATCACGGTAATATATTTTATTTAGCGGTAACCGATGGTATAATAAGGTTATCGGTAAAAGATCAAAAACAATGGATGCGCATTTACGCATGTCTCTTACGAGACGTGCCATGCGCTTTCCGCAAGCAGCGGAAAGGGCCTCCTCCGGAGGACGCCTGCGGCGTAGGCCACAAGTGGCCTGTCACTACATAAAAGTGCAAATTATAAAATTTCTATAAATTCTTCGAGGTAGGCTATGGCACTCTATTATTTCGGCAATCATCCCCATGCAAAAAGGGCAGACGGAACAAAGATAAATACACGCGCGCACTACGACTATATCTGCCGTCAGGGGCTCTATGCCCACATGAAGGGCAAGAAGGAAGACCTGGTCTTCACCTCCTCCGGGAACCTGCCGGACTGGGCACAGGATGCCGGCGAATTCTGGGATGCTGCCGAAGAGAACCGCCGTGTCAAAGGCCGGGCCTACCGTGAAATCCGCATGGGCTTGCAGGAAGAACTGAGCCTGGATGACAATATCGCCCTAGTCGAAGAGTTCCTGAAGGAGTCCGGAATCGGAAAAAATCACGCCTTCACCTATGCCATCCACGATAAAGAAGCTGCCTATGACCATGACCACCGGAACATCCACTGCCATCTCATGTTCTGTGAAAAGAGCATAGAAAAAGACCGGCCCCTCGGACCGGACATGTATTTCAAGCAGTATGCCGTCAACCAGCATGGGGAACCGTGTTCTGGGTATCTGGCCGATCGCTATTATCAGAGCCATCAGGGAAATGCTGCCATGCGCAAGATGTGGGCCGACATCGTCAACCGTAAATTCAAAGAACTGGGCATCAAACGGGAAATCAGCGAGAAATCCCTGGCTGCCCAGCGTCAGGACCTGCTGAATCAGGGCCGTTTTGAAGAAGCCGAAAAGCTCGACAGGATTCCTGCGCCTCATTTAGGCGAAGCCTACAAGAACCCGAAAGTCATGGAACGGATTCAGGAACGGGTACGGGAAATCGACGAACAGACAGAGTCTCCTGATGACAGCAGCAGTGAAGCTGAAACGACGGAAACGACAGACACGGAAGGGAGTGTCATGGAACAGAAAATCACCTGCTTTGCCATTGATAAAGTGCTGCGCCGGGTCATCAAGGAAATCGAATTGGAAGAACAGCGCATCCGTCAGGAAGAAATCTTGGAAATGGAAACCAAGCTGTCTGCTGAGGCTGACGATGAAAAGGCAGAAGAACTGGCAAATGAACCGATTGTTGTCACGGCGAACGACGTCTATGCTGGCCTAAAAGCACGGGCTAAGGAACAGGCAAAAAGGCAGGCTGAACAGCTGGCAAAATATAAAGAAGTCAAGGCCAAAGTCATCCCAGAACGTTTGTTTAGAAATATAGCTATCGAACGTATCATCGGTAAGGATTATCATAATCTGAAGAAGCGTCATCAACGTATCCTGGAAGAACTCAAGCCAATGGAAAAGAAGTATATCGAGCTGAAAGACGTCCCATATAAGCAGAAAAAGGAATTCTATCTGTCTTATTCAGATAAGCTGCGCCAAAAACAGGCCATGGAAAAACAGTTGAAGGATTATAATGAAGAACTGCGTAATAAAGAAGATGACATCCAGCGCATCGTAGACGAACTGACCCAACAGAATAAAGCTATCCAGGAAGACGCCAAGAAGATCTACGGTAAAGTCATCAAAGCTAAAAACAAAGAAAAGATGTATCTGGCCAAAGCAGCCGAACTCAAGGAAAACGTTCCGGACTCGGATCGAATCCTGTATTCACGGCAGCTGCCAAGACTCGTCATGCGTCACAGCAAACTGGAAGGTGGCAAACCATTGAAAGACTTCCAGATACTGTCTCACAATGGCCGGGCCTATGTAGTCCTGAGTGATATACCGACAGGGAAATTGGAACCACAAAAAAAGACGGCACTCCTTTTGGGAGATACCGTCGAAAAAGGCCAGGCTTCTGTGTATACGCTGACTATGGGACCTGATGGAAAAGAAATCCTCGATGTTTCCCGGACTAAAGACACCGTTCGGCTCTATGGCAGTGCCAAGAAGACAATTCTCAAGCGAGGAGAAGGCAATCACTATCCGCCCCATACAGAGGCCGTCCATCAGCAGCGCCAGACGGAAGTCTTGGGAAAAATCAACCACTTCCTGGAAAAAGCAGTCGAAGATACTCACGGCCGATACCAGGCATGGTGGGATGATGAAGATCATCACAAAAAGAAAGATGAACTGGAACGAGTCGAAGAAGAAATGTACCGTGGCTGGAGTCTGTAGATTTAGTATAATAATTAAAATACCACCGTAGTTAATTTACGGTGGTATTTTTCCTATATGCTATTATCAAAATTTCCCACAAAACTTCCCACATTGAAATAAAAATTTAGGCGATTCAGCTAGTAAAACATCCCACAAAAACTTCCCACAAAACTTCCCACTTTGAAATGAAAATTAAGGGAATTTGACAAGATTTGAAGAATATTGACAATGCGACATGATACCTCATAATTGGCTTAATAAAGCCGTTCATAAAGCTTTACAGATGCTCCCAGAATCTCCCATTTTATTACTGCCGATAATTTAACGTTATCGGAAGTAATCGAGGGGCTATTTCTACCCCATGTTCAAAATGACTGCAAAATCGCTGTATCGAGTTCTTCGCAGTCATTGATTGAATTCATTTATTTTATCTTGGCTATTTGTGATTCTCCCTGCTGATATGCTATTATTTTTTTGATGAAAAGTTTTTCTGTGTTTTATAATATATATCTGTATCTGTTTGCAGAGATATATATATTGTTAGGCTTATGCAGGCTGGTTGGAATCGGATATAGGATCCGTGGTATTTTTGGGTACACTAAGCGGAGTCGACGCCTGGATTGTGCGAATCGCTATATAGTCCGCGATATTGTCGTATTATCGCATGATTTAGTATCAGGCTGATGTGTTATATTATCTATGGATATGGGCCTTTTTTTCTATACAGTAGTGTTTTAATAGTTGAGCTAATCAACTATTTGCAAAATCAGCCTTTTCTCGTAAAAATAGTTCAAAAAATTATTTCTTGCGAATGATTTTCTCTGGCAGTATAATTACATTTATCTATCAATTTATTTTTACGGAGGGTTATTCGCGATGCAGCGATTTTTATCTTATGAAAATACGATTTTAGCCGTCGTCATGATGGTATCTTTCATCAATCCTTTTACCAGCAGCGCCCTGACGACAGCCCTGCCTAGCATCGGTACGGCTTATGGTGCGACTGATGCTCAGCTCAGTTGGGTCATTGAGTTGTTCTTGATTTCTTCGACCGTGACCATCATGCCAATCAGCAAGATTGCCGACCGGATTGGCAAGCGTCATATCTTTTTATTCGGCGTCTCCTTGTTCTGTGTCTCTTCGCTGGCCGTTTATTTTGTGAACTCCTTGTACGGTCTGTTCTTGCTGCGCATCCTGCAGGGGCTGGGCAGTGCCAGTATTTTCGCGACCAGCATGGCCATCGTATCCCTGGTCACGCCGCCACAGCGCCGCGGCCGGGCCATGGGCTTTACGATTGCCGCCGTATATTGCGGCCTGTCCTTTGGGCCTGTCCTGGGCGGCTTCTTTTCTTATTACTTAGGCTGGAAGACGATTTTTTATTTCATCGCCTTCATCTGTGCCCTGGCCTGGCTGATTGCAGCCCGCAGCATGACGAAGGAAGAATGGATCGTCAACGCGAAAGGCAGTCTCGATTTGCCTGGCAGTCTGTTGTATGCCCTGGCCATGATTGCCATTATGGTTGGCTTATCGGAAGTAATGACTCTGGCATACGCCAAATACCTCTTAGCTGCCGGTCTCCTCTTGTTCCTAGCTTTCTTATACGGTGAATGGCACCGGAAAAGCCCAGTCCTGCCAGTCCGTATTTTTGCAGGCAACCGCGTCTTCTCTTGTTCCAGTCTGGCGGCCATGCTCAATTACTGCGCGACCTTCGGCATCAGTTTCCTCTTGTCCATTTACTTGCAGCGCATTACCGGCCTCAATGCCCGCGATACGGGGCTGGTTTTACTGATTCAGCCCGTACTGATGACCCTCTTGTCCCCTGTCACCGGGGCCCTGTCGGACCGTATCAATCCAGCCGTCCTGGCTTCTTCCGGCATGATTTTGATTACCTTTGGCCTCTGTCTCTTAGCGGTGGATGTCTCTTACCCTTTTTTCTGGCTCATCGCCCTGGCCCTAGTCATCATCGGCATCGGCTTTGCCCTGTTCACGGCACCGAATAACAATGCTATCATGGGGGCTGTGACGCCAAAATATTACGGCGCTGCCTCGTCTGTCGTCAGTACGGTCCGCCTCATCGGTCAGGTCCTCAGTGTGGCTATCATCACCCTGATTCTGTCGCAAAGCGGGGCCTCGGCTGCCTCGGATTGGCTGGCCCAGCACATCCAGCAGGCCTTCATCGTCTTTACGATTCTCTGTGCCATCGGCATCGTCCCTTCAGCTGCACGGAGTAAGTAGTGATTAGTAATTCGTGGTTCGTGGTTCGCAAAAAAGCGACTGTCCTATAAAGACAGCCGCTTTTTGAGTATTAAGTTTTGTAGTTTTTAGTGAATGATTAAATGTAAAGCCATCGTCTGCAAACTACGAACTTCGAACTATAAACTATGTTTTTTATTTTACAAAATAATGAGCCGAGTCGTCGACGAGGCTGTTTTCCAGGAGGGCTTTGAATTCCGGTGCGCTCATCCCCGTTGCCTGGGCGGAGAACTGATAGTCCCCGACTTTCCAATGAGCCGCATAGGACGTGTCACTGATTTTTTGCTATGCTGACGGTGACGCCGTCGATGACCTGGTCTTTCCAGGTTACGCTATAGATGCCAGAAATGTCTTTGTTTTTGCCGATCAAAGAAAGATAGTAGCAGCTGAATCCGGCATCGCGGGTCAAATATAAGGGCGTAAAGCCGGCATCTTTGACGACACTTTCATAAGTATCATAAGTTACGATGGGATTGGGCAGCCCCATGGCCTGGACCTTCGGCGTGCTGGCAGCCAGGGAAACGCTGCCGATCATCAAGGCCGCACAGGCTAATACAGCGGTTCTTTTTACAGTATATTTCATTTTCTACACCTCGTTCACCATAAAAAAAATTAAACGTTTAAGTAACTATGAGTATACCCAAACGTTTAATTTCTGTCAAACTAAAAACTATTCCCACGTTTTCCAGACTTCTGGCACGTAGCCGACGGTCGCCTTGGCGCCATTGCGGACGATGGGCGTCTTTAAGACTTGCTGGTTCGCCAGCACATTGGCATCTCTTTCGTCATCGACGGCATATTGGATGCGGGCCAGCGTATCCTGATCCTTGCATTTCGGATTGAGCATGGCATTGAGGCCGCCGACGGCCTGCTTGACCTTGGTGTATTCGCCTTTACTCAGGCCTTTTTCTTTCAAGTCGATGAACTGGGCCTTGATGTTCCGTTCTTTGAAATAGCGGATGGCTTTCTTGGTATCAAAGCACTTTTTCGTGCCGAAAATCTGGATATTCATGGGATTCCTCCTAATGAGTAGCGGACTGAGGGCTGTGGACCTTCTTTTCCGCGGCTTCTTTTTCTTTATTAGCTTCGATTTCAGCCCACAACTTGTCGGCTGTCGGTTTCCACTGTACGGCATAAGCCTTGCATTTATTACATAAGTGTTCTGCCGATTCCGGCGACTGCAGGTCTGTCGATTTGGCACCGCTGCGTTTGACCATGGCGGCTAAATACTGCGGATTTTCCAGCATCGGACACGGGCGCAGATGGTTGTGGTTGAAGGGCTGGCCTTTGGCATATTCTTTGAAGAGCGGCTGCTGCAAGCATGAGAGCAGGCTCTGATTGTTGATATTGGCGCTGGAATAATGGATGAAGACGCACGGTTCGACGTCGCCATTGGGGTTGATATGGCAGTAATTGCGGCCGCCAGCGACACAGCCGTCGATGAACTGGCCATCGTTCTGGAAATCGATGGCGAAAATCGGCTTGCCACCCTTTACGCTGCGGATTTCGCGGACCCGGCGTACCATATAGGCCCGCTGTTCTTCTGTCGGTAGCAGGTCCAGCGAGGCGTCGTTGCCGACGGGCATATAATGGAAGTACCACGTAAACCAGACGCCCTTCTTGATGAGCAGGTCCAGGAATTCGTCAGACGTGACGGTGTCGATGTTTTTCCGGGTATAACAGATGGACGTCCCAAAAACGATGCCGTGCTTGCGCAGGAGGTCCATGGCGTGCATGACCTTGTCGAAATCGCCTTCGCCGCGGCGGCTGTCATTGACTTCACGGAATCCTTCGATACTGAGGGAGAAGCTGAGATTGCCTACGTCCGTGACTTCGTCGCAAAAAGCATCATCAATGAGCGTACCGTTGGTAAAAGCGTGGAATTCACAGTCCGGGTGTTTCCGGCACAGACGCAGGATATCTTTCTTGCGCATGAGCGGTTCGCCGCCCGTGAGTAGGTAGAAATGACAGCCCAGAGCCTTGCCTTCGCGGACGATTTTATCCATGACGTCGAACGACAAGTTCAGCGTATGACCGTATTCAGCAGCCCAGCAGCCGATGCAATGCAGGTTGCAGGCGCTGGTCGGGTCGAAGAGGATGGCCCAGGGAATATTGCAGTGATATTTCGCCTTGGCGGCGTCGCGCGTACGCAGGCCGTAAAATCCAGCTTCAAAGCCCAGGTCCATGACGGCCGTCTTGACGACATGCGGGTTCAAGGTATCCAGAGCCGTATTGAGGAAGCGGAACCATTTGCCCCCTTCATCGATGAGTCTGCGTGCATCGTCAAAGGATTCCTTTTCAAAGAGGTCGCCAAACAGATGCTGCATGACATAAGATAAGCGTTTTCAATTTTTTTTGACGGTCTGCCGGATTCCGTTCGGCCATGATGCGGTCGACCAGGATTTCGACAGCCTTCTTTTCGATACGATGGGTTAACTTGCTCATACCAATCATCTCCTACAAAATTAAACAATTGAAACGGCGCTGTTTCTATTTCTTTGTATAGTTCTATTATACGCTTATTTTAGCAAAAGTCAAAAAGTCAATATGAATTGGAAAACAAAAGGCTTTTACTTTTTTGATGATATACTTTATAATATACTTGTATAATATTTATTTACACCATAAAAGGGAATTTTTTATGGCTAAGAAAGAAAATAAGTTCAAGGGGTATGACATTTCGACACAGGCTGTACACACTGGTGCCGGCTATGACGCAGAAACGGGCGCTGTCCGCCGGCCATTGCACATGGCCAACAGCTACAAGCTGCCCGATGATCTGTCGAAGGTCAACTATTCATCGACGGATTTGCTGATGTATGCCCGTAACGGCAACCCGAATCAACATTGGCTGGAAGAAAAAGTAGCGGCCCTTCATGGTGCCGATGACGCCATCGTCCTGGGAAGCGGCGTCGCCGCCCTTCACGCCCTGTTCTGGACCCTGCTCAAGACGGGCGACCGCGTCGTCTATCCGAAAGTCAGTTATATGGCAGTCTATCGCCTGTTCCACGAATTATTCAACCAGAAATTCGGCGTCGAAACAGTCATGGTCGATATGACTGACCTGGAAGCCGTCAAGAAAGCGATTACGCCGGGGACGCGCCTAGTCCATATTGAAACGCCGGACAACCCGACTGATGGCATTTCAGATATCGAAGCCATCGCTAAAATCGCTCATGAAAACGAGGCTGTCTTGTCCGTCGACAATACCTTTGCGTCGCCTCTCAACCAGCGACCACTGGACCTGGGAGCCGATTTCGTCGTCGAATCGCTGACGAAATATATCAACGGCCATGGCGATGCCCAGGGCGGGGCCATCATTTTCAATGATTTGGCAGCGATGGACCGGATCCGCTATGAAGCCCAGGTCAACGTCGGCTCTGTCATCAGCCCCTTCAATGCCTGGCAGATTTTCCGCGGTGCCGTGACCTTCCCCTTGCGGATGGAACGCATCAACGCATCGACGCAGAAAATCGCCGAATGGCTGGAACAGCGGCAAAACGTCACCTTCGTTTCCTATCCCGGCCTGGCCAGCCATCCCGGTCATGAATTGGCTAAGAAACAGATGAAGCACGGCTTTGGCGGCGTCATTTCCTTTGGCATCGCAGCCGACGACAAGGCCGTCGAACGCTTCTGCGCAGCTTTGAAAGTCGTCACCTTCGCCGTATCCCTCGGCCATGACGAAAGCCTGATTTTCCCGCAGCCCAGCTACGATGAACGCATCAATCTCTACCCGGAAAAATTCCGCAAGGGCTTCATCCGTTTCAGCATCGGCCTGGAAGACCCGGACGACATCATCGGTGACCTGGACCAGGCACTGAAAGCCATCGGCTTATAAAGTCAGCGGAACCAGCGGCTGCCGTACAAGAGAATCGATTGGGGAATCCACCCCGACAGAAAACGGAGCAAGGTCGAGACGACATCCGGCGTGATGACGACTCGGCCTTTTTTCACGGCCTGGAAGGAGCGGCGGGCAATGGCTTCCTTCGTCCCGGCCAGGGGAAAATGGCGGAACAGCCGGCCTTCATCGGTCTGGCGGGCCGTCGCGATGAATCCTGTATCTTTCACCCAATACGGACAAACGGCAGATACGAGGATACCCTGCGGTGCCAGTTCCACGGCCAGTGCCCGGCTGTAGCGTAGGAGAAAGGCTTTCGTCGCCGCGTAGACAGCCAGTTCCGGAATGGGCAGGAAGGCTGCGCAGGAACAAATCTGGACCAGATGACTGCCGGCATGACAATAAGGCAGTACAGCCTGGACCAGGCTGACAGCGGCCCGGTCGTTGAGGTCGATCATGTTTTCCAGGACGCCTGCCGGAACGGCCGCCACAGGCCCCATCTTGCCAAAGCCGGCGGCGTGGATCAAATAACGGACCGTGACCTGGCAGGCCGCTAAGGCTTGCTGCAGCGTCAGCAAAGAAGCCCTGTCCGTCAGGTCCAGGGCGTAGATACGGCTTTTCGTCGTCAGTTTTCCAGCCAGGGTTTCCAACTGGGGCCGGCGCCGGGCGACGAGCCAGATTTCATCCAATCCTTCTTGGTCCAGCAATTTCGCATATTCCCGGCCCAGCCCGGACGAAGCGCCGGTGACGATGGCTATTTCCATAAGACTCCCTCCTGACAAGAACGATAGCACTGCAAGTATTCGGCTTCGACGTCGGCAAAGGGACGCGGCCGGTAATCGGGGATACAATGGACCTGTGGCGGCTCGCCCTGAGGCTGGTCGTGCAAGAGACAGGTCAGGTCATACCAGAGGAAATCATCGTCAATCCCTTTGAGGAGGCGTGTTTCCCCTTCCGTCAAGGGCTGGCCTAAGAATTTCTCATAAATGATAGCCAGCAATTTGGCTTCCGTCTGCCGGTATATCGGCATGAGCTGCTTCATCGGCCGGGGCACGTCGGACATATAACACTCCGTCGCATCGTGCAGTAAGGCGGCCAGGACCAGCCGGGACGGCAGCTGGCGGGCCATCACTTCGTTGGCGCATTGCAGACAATGCTGGCCGACGGAATAAAAAGTCATCACATGGCCGTTGCCCCGACAGATGAGGGACAAGGCGTGGGCAATATCTTCGATGCAGATGCTTGCCGGGTTGGGATGGGTGATATCGAAAAACTTTCCGCTATAGGTAGTGATTTGAGGAGACATGATATAAGGGGTTCTTCCTTCTCTATATTTTTGATTATTGTTATATTATTCCGATAAGTATTGATTATCGGAAAGTTAAGGTTTTATGCTATATTTACGGCATCTTGCCGCCGCGTTTGCCGCCATGATTTCACAAAATCGAATCGAGCTTCTTCATGGCTTCCCGATTGCGTTTATCCGTAATCGTATCGTAAATGTTCGCCGTCGTGGCAATGGTAGAATGGCCCAGCCGCTTGGAAACGTAGTCGAGCTCGATATTGTTTTCCAGCATCATCGTCGCATGGGTGTGGCGGAAGGAATGGAAACTGCCGCCGCCGAATTCCTTTTTGCACCACATATTGAAGTACCGCATGTCATTGCTGTTCATGGGACGGCCGTCTTCACGGGTACAGACGAAATCGCTTTCGACGTAGTCGTCGCCGTAAAGACGATGGTTCTTGGCCTGCTGGGCCTTATGGCGGAGCAGGGCCTTGTATAAGGTTTCATTAAAAGGAATGGTCCGGACCGACGACTTCGTCTTCGGCGTGGCCTTGCAGACGGGCACACCCTTTTTGTCATACAAGGTACTGACCACGGAAAGCGTGCGGTTTTCCATGTCGATATGGGACCATTGCAGGGCCAGGCATTCGCCGACACGCAGGCCAGTACAATAGGCAATCATGCACGGCGCATAATATTTATGCCCTACCGGGAAGGCATGGAAAATAATCTGTATCTGCTGATGTGAAAAGATGACCGGCTTTTTCCGGGGAATATCGAATTTCGGCATCTTGACGTTGGCCATGGGATTGATTTCGATATACTGGCGGTTGGAGACGGCCCAGCGCATGGCGTCGTTGAAGACCGTGAAAATAGATTTAACCGTTGACCGGGAATAACCATCCTCTTTCAGGCTGTTGATCCAGTCCTGGATTTCTGCCGTCGTCAGCGCTTCCAGGGCATAATTGCCAAAACGGGCACCAATATGCCATTTAATGATGCCGGAATAAGAATCATACGTATTAGGGCCTAAATTGATGCGCACATCCTTTTCCAGCCAGTCCCGCAAAAAAGCCATGACCTTGACTTCCGGCTTTTCCGGCAGCTCCCCGTCTTCATCCAGGGCTTTCATGGCCTGGCGATAGGCTTTCGCCGCCTGGGCATACGAAGTACCGCCGACGCGTTCCACACGCTGCCTTCCCTGACCATCTTCCGTCGGGACTTCAATCGTATAATACCATTTCTTGCCTCGTTTTCGTAAATACATATGCGGCACCTCCTTTGTTTACTATTGTACTATGAGAAAAGACAAGATGCAACAAACGTTCCTGTTGAATTTGCCGATTTAAGGAAAATAAAACAAGTTTCCCATGTGATTACTCACAAGATGATAAAAAACGTCTCATAAGGCCATTTATGAAAATTAGGCGGATTTTTTTGCAAATAAAGAAACTATGTTCGACGAAACGATTATCCCTTTAGCGAACATAGTTTCTATTTGCTTTATTGGGCCGATATGGTACAATAAAAATAGAGAATTAGCAAATTGTTGGATTCGGTAGAAGCAAAGCACAATTTTTATGGAATATTTACGCTGTTTATACATTCCTTTGTTATACTGAAAAGACTAGCACAGAAAAGGAATGATATCATGAAGAAACTGACTTATGAAAATATTGCCCATGCCAAAGAGCTGAATGTTTATTTAGAACAGGGAAACCGGGTCCTCGATGCTCTGGGGTATACGGACCATTCGCAAAAGCATACGGCTAAAGTGGCCGTCACGGCCGGCAAAATCCTGAAGAAGCTCGGCTATGACGCCCACATGGTGGAACTTGTGCGCATTGCCGGTTATATGCACGATTTGGGGAACAGCATCAACCGCGTAGACCATGCCCATACGGGGGCCCTCATGGCGTTCCATTTCCTGCGCGACTGGGGCGCACCACCAGAAGATATTGCTGCCATCATCTCGGCCATTGGCCAGCACGATGAACGGAGCGGCATCGCCTTTGACCCCCTGTCTGCCGCCCTTATCCTGGCCGACAAGAGCGATGTCCGCCGGGACCGCGTCCGCAACACCGTACCGGAAACCTTCGACAAACACGACCGCGTCAATTATGCTGCCCTGTCGTCGAAGCTCCACGTCGACACGCACAAGAAAGTCATTACCTTGAACATCGAGCTCGATGAATCGATTTGCTCCATGATTGATTATTTTGAAATCTTTTCCCAGCGTATGCTCATGTGCAAGCGGGCAGCCGAAGTCCTGGGCCTGCGCTTCAAACTTGTAGCCAATGGCAATAAAATTGCATGACAGCTTCTAACTACATATAATTACCATAAAAAGTACATATTTCGCAGCTTATCGAAAAGAAGGCGACACCTAATTTTTAACATTTAGGCATGTTGCCTTTTTTTTCCATGATACACTTATAATATAGTTTAAAACATGTTGTAGAGAAAGGAATCATGCATATGCTACGTTATGGAAAAGGAACACTTCTCACTACGGTGATGGCCGGACTGCTGGCCCTGTCCCTGCTGACGGCAGGCTGCGGCAGCACGACACCGACTAAGAGTGCCGCTGTGTCGGTCAAGGCCATGAAAGTCCTCCAGCAGGATACGGCTGTGAGCCACGACTATTCGGGTCAGATCAAATCGACCAACGCCGTCACCATCAAGCCCCGCGTTTCCGGAGAAATCGTAGAGAAATACTTCACGGCTGGCGATCCTGTTGAAAAGGGCCAGCCCTTGTATAAAATCGATGACCGCCAATATGAATCGGAAGTCCTCTCAGCCAAATCGAATGTCGACAAGGCCCGGACGACGCTCAACAACTCCCTCGTCGACTTGAACCGTTATCAGCAGCTGGCAGCTTCCGGCGCCGTAGCCGAACAGACCCTGACCAACCAGCAGGCCACGGTGGACAGCAATCAGTCGAGTTACGACGATGCCAATGCCCTCTTGCAGAAGGCCCAGGAAAACTTAGACGACACCATCATCAGGGCGCCTATTTCCGGCAAGCTCTCTGTGGACGACGTCCCCAGCGGGACTTATGTCACGTCAGGCAACACGGCCCTGGTATCGGTAGGTTCGATCAATCCTATTTACGTCTAGTTCTCGATCAGTGAAAATGAATTCTTGAACTTCCGCATGGCCAATGACAATGAGCCGGAAGACCCTACGCCGCCGACGGCATCCCTGACTTTGAGCAACGGTAAGAAATACGATGAAACGTCGACATCGTACCAGTTCGACCGGGAAGTGTCGGACAGTACCGGTACGATTACGGTCAAGGCTCTCTTCAATAATGCCGATGGCGTCCTCCTGCCGGGGATGTTCGCCCGTGTTACCATGGAAGGCCCCCCCCTTGAAGGATGCCATCCTCGTGCCTCAGCGTGCGGTCCAGCAGGTCCTGGACCAGTCCTTCGTCATCGTCGTCGGGAGCGATAATAAGTCCGTCGCCCGCGTCGTCACCTTAGGCGACCAGGTCGGCAGCTACTATATCGTCAAGAGCGGCCTCGATAAGGACGATATCGTCGTCGAAGGCCTGAGTAATCTGAAGGAAGGTCAGGACCTGGACGTCACCATGACCACGGCTGATGAATTGGGCCTGTCCCTGACGGCATCCGATTCGTCGGCTTCGACTTCTTCCGTATCGCTTACGGCTAAATAAGGAGGCGCGTCATGTCTAGTTTCTTCATCCGATGGCCTATTTTCGCCATCGTCATTTCCATCATCATCGTCATCCTGGGGGGCCTGTCCCTCCTGTCCCTGCCTATTGCCCAGTATCCGCAGATTTCGCCGCCGACGGTCAATCTGAGTACGACCTACACCGGTGCCAATGCGACCATCGTCAATCAGACCGTCGCCCAGGTCATCGAAGACCAGCTCAAAGGCGTCGATGATATGTCCTATATGTCCTCGACGTCGAGCAACGACGGTTCGTACAGCCTGTCCGTCGTCTTCAGCCTGGACAGTGACGGCAATACAGATGCCATCAACGTCCAGAACGACGCCAATCTGGCCAAGAACAGCCTGCCCAGCGACGTACAGACCCAGGGCCTGACCGTCCGCAGAGCCTCTGGCGACATGGTCCTCATGGCTAACATCTATTCGCCGAACGGGACGTATAACCAGGCGTTCCTCAAGAATTATGCCGATATTTACCTGCTTGACAAAATCCAGCGCATCGACGGCGTCGGCAGTGTCAATACCTTCGGTTCCAGCTATGCCATGCGCGTCTGGCTCAATCCGGAAAAACTGGCCGAACGCGGCCTGACCGTATCGGACGTCATTGCGGCCATCAAGGAACAGAATATGTCGGCTCCGGCCGGGACCATTGGCAGCCTGCCGGCACCGGCGACACAGGAAAAACAGTACAGCGCCAAAGTCGAAGGCCAGCTGTCGACGCCGGAACAATTCGGCAATATCATCTTGAAGTCTACCTCGAATGGCCAGTTCGTCTACCTCAAAGATGTGGCCAATATCCAGACGGGGACGCAGAACGAAAGCAGCAACTCCAAAATCAACGGCAAGACAGGAATTGGCTTCGGCATCCAGCTTTCCAGCGACGCCAACGCCCTGGACACGATTACGGAAGTCAAGAAGGTCCTGGAACAGGCCAAGGAAACCTTCCCGCCGGACCTGGATTATACCATTGTCATGGATAACACGAATTTCATCAACGCATCCATCAACGAAGTCAAAGATACCTTTGTCGAATCGCTGCTCCTGGTCATCCTCGTCGTCTTCGTCTTCCTGCAGAAATGGCGGACGACGCTCATCCCGGTCCTGGCCGTGCCGGTTTCTATCGTCGGGACCTTTGCGTCCTTTAAGGTCCTCGATTTCACCATCAACACCCTGACCCTTTTCGCCATGGTCCTGGCCATCGGCCTGGTCGTCGACGACGCCATCGTCGTCATCGAAAACGTCGAAGAGCATATGTCCAAGGATAAACTGTCGGCCAAGGACGCGACGGAAGCGGCCATGAAAGAAGTCCAAGGGCCGATTATCGCCACGACTGCTGTCTTGGCCTCGATTTTCATCCCTGTCGCCTTCATCGGCGGCGTCACGGGCGTCCTCTACAAGCAGTTCGCTGTGACCATCACCATTTCCGTCGTCATCTCGGCTTTCGTCGCCCTGACCTTGACGCCGGCCTTATGCGGTGTTCTCCTGAAGCCCGATGATAAGGCCATCCAGGCCGGGCCGCTGGGTGCCTTCTTCCGCGGGTTCAACCGGGTTTTCGATCATTTCAAGGACCGCTACACGGGGAAAGTCGGCTGGATGATCCGTCATCTGAAATATGCCGCTGTCTTCCTCATCCTGGTCACGGGCCTTATGGGCATCTGCTACAAAGTTCTGCCGTCGACGTTCGTCCCCGACGAAGACCAGGGCGTGTTTATGGCCAGTATCACCATGCCCGAAGGGAGAATCGATTATCGCCAAGTTCAATAAGACTGTCGTCCCCAACCATCCCGAAGCCCGCGTAGCGGCTTTCAATCTGGCATCCCTCCCCGGCATGGGCCAGGAAGGCGGCTGGACCATGCAGCTCATGGATAATACGGGCCTGTCCGATACGGAACTGGGCAATGCGGCCAACCAGGTCGTCGCCGCCTGCTCGCAGCGGCCGGAATTATCCGGTGTCCGCACGAGCTATGCCACCAATACACCGAGCGTGGCCTATACGGTAGACCGTGAAAAAATCAAGAATCTGGGCATCGAATTGTCCGACGTCTTCACGGCGCTCCAGACCAATTTCGGCGGTTCGTCGGTCAATGACTTCACCCAGTTCGGCCGGTCGTACAAGGTCATCGTCCAGGCCGACACGTCGTATCGCTCTCAGGCAGACAGTCTGAAATTCATTTCCGTCAAGTCGTCGTCTGGGAAAATGGTTCCCCTCGATACGCTGCTGACCAGCTCCATGACCACCGGCCCGTCGTCAATCACCCGTTTCAACGGCGTCCGCAGCGTCACCATCCAGGGCAGCGCCGCCAGCGGCTACAGTTCCGGTGAAGCCATGGCAGCGGCCGAAGAAGCGGCCAAGAGCGTCATGCCGACGGGGATGACCATCGAATGGTCCGGCCAGAGCCGCGAAGAAAGCACGTCGTCCAGTTCGACGACGAAAATCCTGCTCATGGCCCTGGTCTTCGCCTTCCTCTGCCTGGCTGCCCTCTATGAAAGCTGGTCCATGCCGTTCGCCGTCCTGTTCACCGTACCGACGGGGATTTTCGGGGCTGTCGGCTCGGAATACATCATCCGCCAGCTGGCGACCTTGTTCAACGCCAATGCCAGCGGCTTCTTGAACAGCGTCTACATGCAGATTGGCGTCATCATGATCATCGGCCTGGCGGCCAAGAACGCCATCCTCATCGTCGAATTCGCCAAAGAGCGTGTCGACAAGGGTATCGACCCGATGGAAGCTGTCGTCATCGCCTCCAAGCTTCGCCTGCGGCCAATCCTCATGACGGCCTTTACGGCCATCATCGGCTGCCTGCCTCTGGCCTTTGCCAGCGGTGCCGGCGCCGGAGCCCGCTGCGGCATGGGCGTCGCCGTCGTCGGCGGCATGACCTTTGCCACCCTCTGCGGCCTGCTCCTCATCCTGGCGTTCTACATCATTTCCGAAAAAATGGCCCGCAGCTTCTGGAAAGCCACAGGCCTGAAACGAATCAAATTCAAACACCGCATGTTGAGGCGGTGAAAAAAAAGCTTGTCGCATGTGCGGCAAGCTTTTTTAAGTGGTTAGTAGCTAGTGGTTAGCGGATGGCAGAAACCTTCACGCGACGCCATCCCTACTCATGTACGATGAGTTCCAGGATGTCTGGGCGGGTGTAGTGGCCGGCGGCGTCGAATTCCATGTGCGCAGGACGACTTGGTCCATGTCCAGGTCGGCGTAGATGATGGCTTCCCGGTCCCAGACGGGCTCGGTGACGTAGTGACCGCACGGATCGATGATGCAGCTGCCGCCGCGGCAGGCCGTGTCGTTCAGTTTGGCGACGGCCCCGCTTTCGACCAGGTCGGCCGGGTACATGTCCTTAGTGAAATACTGGTCGACGTTGAAGACGTAGCAGCGCCCTTCGATGGCGATGTGCTTGACCGTATCCTGCCATTCCGGGTTGTCATTGGTATTCGGTGCCAAATAGAGGCTGACGCCTTTCTGGTAGAGCGCCGTCCGGGCCAGGGGCATATAATTTTCCCAGCAGATGAGCGAGCCCATGGGCCCCCACGACGTCTGGACCATGGGGAAATACGTCGACGGGTCATGAGAATCAGCCCAGATATAGCGTTCTGCCCCAGTCGGTTTGATTTTCCGATGATGAGCCGCCAGCGTGCCGTCCGGTGCCAAGATGACATTGCTGCAATACAGGGAATACGTCGTTTCATCCCGTTCGGTAATACCCAGGCTGACATAAGCCCCGGCGGCTTTGGCCGCAGCGGCTACGTCCTGCAAATCCTGACGGACGACGACGGCCTGGTCATAATAGCGCTTCCAGTCGGCCCGTTCGGCTTCGGAACGGCTGCCGACGGTAAAGCCGAAGGTCAGGCCATAGGGATAGCATGGAACCAGCGATTCGGGAAAGACGATGAGCTGTGCCCCATTCCGGCCGGCCTCCTCGATTTGATGGACGACTTTCTGCAGCGTCGCCTGTTTATCGAAGAATACAGGCGCAGCCTGCACGATAGCGGCGCGTAGTTTCTTTTCTAAATTTCGCATAGCGAATCCCCCTCATTTCTTTTTTCTTAGTATACCGTAATTTAAAAAAATGTGCTATACTGATTCAGTCCACAGTTTACGGACCGATAAGGATAACGACTGTGCAGTTTTCGGGCTGCCGTCGTTATCCTTTTTTGTATGATAAAGGAGGGCTTATGTATTTGCTCATCGATAATTACGATTCTTTTACGTATAATTTGGCCGATTTAGTGGCGGAAACGGGACGCGACGTACAGGTCTGCCGCTGCGACCAGATTGGGCGGAATGAGATTGCCGCTTTGAAACCGCAGGGACTGATTATTTCGCCTGGGCCGAAACGTCTCTCAAAGCCTATTTGAAAAAGCATTACCAGGCCAATCAGACCGCCCTGCCCTTGACAGCCGGGGCCATCGGCTATGTCAGCTATGACTACGGCCTGGCACTCCATGGGATGAAATCCCGCCACGCCCCTGCCTTTCCCCTGTCTGATATGAAGTGGGTCTTTTACGATTTCTTCATCATCGAACACCGGCAAAGCCACGCCGTATGGTTTGCTGCCAATGGCCAGACGATGCCGGCCGAGGCCCTGATAGCACAGATGGAAGAGAAAATCCGGACTCGCCTTCAGGAAAAACCGCTCCCGCATACTGACGAAAATAGCCAATATGCCTTAACCGTCCAAGCCGACAGCACGCCGGAAACCTATGGAAAGGCTTTACAAAAACTCCGAGATTATCTCTTTGCCGGCGATGTCTATGTGACGAATTTCACCAGCACCTTAACCGTCCAGAGCCACTGCCCGCCGTACACCTTCTTTTCCCGTCTGCGCCGGGACAATCCGTCCCCTTTCGGGGCTTATTTACAATATGGCTCTTATCAAATCATCAGTGCTTCCATGGAACGGCTGCTGTGCCTGCGCCATGACCAGATTGAAACGCGTCCCATCAAGGGCACACGGCGCCGCGGCAAGACGCCTGCTGAAGATGAAAAGCTGCGACAGGAACTGGCTCAATCGCAAAAAGACCAGAGTGAATTACTGATGATCGTCGATTTGGAGCGCAATGACCTGCACAAAATCAGCCAGCCTGGCAGCGTTTCGGTTCCGACGCTGTTTGCCATCGAGCCATATGCCACGGTTTTCCATTTAGTCGCCGATGTAACAGGGACCCTGCGGCCTGGGCAGACAGCCATTGATGCCTTGATGGCCCTCTTTCCAGGCGGCTCCATTACGGGTGCACCGAAGCGGCGGGCTATGGAAATCATCGACGAATTAGAATTCAGCTGGCGCCAGCTTTATACCGGAACGATTGGCTACCTGTCTTTAGATGGGAACTGTGACTTAAACATTGTCATACGGACGGCCGTCCACTACGATGACCGATATACCATAGGCGTCGGCGGCGGTATTACGGCCGAATCGGACGTACATTTCGAATACGAAGAAATCTGGCAAAAAGCCAAAGCCTTGCTCAGCGCATTGAAAGGAGATGTTTTTGATTATGAATCTTATCTTAGATGATGGCTCCCAATTCGGATTGGGAGCTTTTGAAACCATTCCCGTCTATCAGGGTCGGCCAGTCTGGCTGGAGGCTCATGAAAGGCGTTTACGACATACGTTGGAATATTTAGGGATTGACCTTCCTTTTGATTGGGAAAATTATTTATGGGAGTATGTGTATGGTATGGATGGGGAGGATTGGGTGTTAAAAATACTCGCTTCCGATAAAAATATAAATTTTACATCCCGTGCCAATCCTTATGCATCTATGGCCGACCGTCCAGGTTATGTCATCGCCCTGTCGTCCATTCGCCGCAATGAAACGTCCCCACTGGTACGGCATAAGACCTTTAATTATGGCGACTCGATCTTAGCCAAACGGCAGGCCCGGGCCGAAGGTATTGACGAACCGATTTTCTGCAATATGCAGGGCCAATTGACAGAAGGCGCTGTCAGCAATCTCTTTTTCATCAAAAACGGGCGGCTCTATACGCCGCCCGTCGAAGCCGGATTATTGCCAGGCATCATCCGGTCTTATCTCTGTCAATGTTATGATGTCATCGAAAAGCCCTTGTATCCGGAAGATATCCGGACTTTCGACGAGTGTTTCCTGACGAACTCCCTCATGGGACTCATGCCGGTCCGCCGCTTTGGCACCGTCGCTTTTCCCGTATCCTCAGAGACGCAGACGGCTGCCTTATTCCGCCGTTATGAAGCAGACAAAAGCCTGCCCTTCCCACTCTCTATAAGACGAGCTGGTGAAAGACCTGGCCGTCCATGTCCTTCCAGGTGAAGGTGTCCCCGTCCCAGAGGAGATAGCTGTGCGGGCTGTTTTCCTTAGGAAGCGACGTCGAGCCGGGATTCAAGTAATAGTTATCCTGGCCGAAGGGCTGCCAGACCGGGACGTGCGTATGGCCGTGGAGCAGGATGTCGCCAGGCTGCATGGGCGGCAGGGATGCCAGATTGTAGCGGTCGCCATGAGTCGCATAGACGAGGCGGCTGCCCTGGGTCAGGATGGCATAGGTGGCCATGATGGGAAATTCCAGGACCATCTGGTCCACGTCGGCATCACAGTTCCCGCGGACACAGAGGATGGCCTCTTTGACTGCGTTGAGCATGGCAAAGACTTCCTTCGGCGCATAGTCCTTGGGCAGGTCGTTGCGCGGTCCGTGATAGAGGATATCGCCGAGCAGGACCAGGCGGTCAGCCCCTTCCCGCTTCCAGGCGTCGAGCATACGGCGGCAGTAATAAGCCGAGCCGTGGATATCTGAAGCAATGAAGAATTTCATTTATTTCGCCCCTTTCTTGGCATCGATGGCGGCAAAGACCGTACAGTAGTTGCCTTCCGGCGTCCGGCATTTCGAGCAGTGGACACAGCGGGCCGGCCGCAAATCGCCCTGGTTCCAGCGGCGGACCAAACCCGGTTCCGATAATAAGGGCCGGCTCAGGCCGATACCGGCCAGTTTCGATGTCTTCAAGGCCGTTTCCATCTGCCGCGGGTCCTTGAAGCCGCCCGTTACATAGACAGGGACGCGTACGGCGTCGGCTATGTCTTTGGCATAATCGAGGAAATATCCGCCGTCGCGGATGACGTGGCCATCCCATTCCAGGCCGATTTCCTGCTGGGCCTTGCCGTGGATATTGCCGCTCACTTCGATGGCGTCGATACCAGACTGCTGCAGGCGCCGGCAGATATCCAGCGAATCTTCAAAGGTCAGGCCGCCTTCAAAGAAATCGGAACAGGTAATCTTGATCCAGATGGGGAAATGCGGGCCCGCTGCCTGACGGATAGCCGCGATGATATCGCCGACGATACGGTAGCGATTGGCCGGCGAACCGCCATAGGCATCGCAGCGCCGGTTGTAATAGGGACTGAGGAACTGATTGAGCAGGTACGAATGGCCGCCGTGGATTTCGACAGCATCGAATCCGCTGTCGCGGACGCGCTTGGCCGCCTGGGCATATTCGCCGATGAGGTGCTGGATATCGGCCGGACTCATGGCGACACCGACAGTCCCGGTCTTTCGTTCCGGCACGGCTGACGGCGAAAAGATAGTCCGCCCTTCCCGCTCAAAGGTCGTCTTGGTCCCGCCATAGGCGATCTGCATCATGATCTTCGCCCCATAGGCATGGACGCGCCGGGTTAACTCCTGATACTGCGGGATAAAGGCATCGTCATAAATGCCCATCATGCCGGCGTTGGGCCGGTCTTCCCCATCGACGCGGGCATAGCCCGTACAGATCAGGCCCACTTCGTTCTTGGCCAGCTGGTCGTAGATGCGGTACTGTTTTTCCGACATATAACCCTTGGCATCGGCCAAGGCTTCCCACGTCGCACTGCGGAGGATGCGATTGCGCACGGGCATCCCGGCGATGACGGCATGTTCCAATAATTTCATATATATAATCCCCCTTTTTTATCGATTAGTTAGCCACTAGCCACTAATCCAGTATACGAATTTTTTGCTGAAGACTGCAAGGCTGAAGGCTTCACGGTATCTTTCATCCTTCCAGCGAACGGACAACCACAGCCAGCTGACTGACAGCCTGGCGGAATTCTTCCGGCGTCGTATGGGCATAGGACAGGCGCAGAGACTGGGTGTGGCGGCTGGAATAGATATCGCCGGGATTGATGAGGACGCCAGCCGATACGGCTTTGCGGAAGAGCAGTTCCATGGGAAGTCTGCTGCGGAAGGTAAGCCAAATATAAAAACCGCCCTGCGGCACCTGCCAGTCTGCCATGTCCGCAAAGACTTCGGACAAGGACTGACAGGCTGCCTGGCAGCGCCGCTGCAATTCACAGCGCAGCCCATCCAGATACTGTTCATAACGGCCGCTGGTCAAGAACCGGGCCAAGACTTGCTGGGACAGGGAGCTGGCGCCATAGTCGATCTGCATCTTGACGTCGCCCAAACGCTGTACGACCGGTTCCGGCGCTATCATCCAGCCGATGCGCAGCCCGGGCGCCAAAGATTTGGAAACACTCCCCAAATAGAGGACCCGGCCGCCAGGGTCCAGGCTTTTCAGAGATGGCGGCGGCGTTCCGTCAAAGGTCAGTTCTTCATATGCCCCGTCTTCAATGATGGGCAGGTCATAGCGGCTGCATAATTCCAGGAGCTGGATGCGGCGTCGGCGGCTTAGGGTCCGGCCTGTCGGATTGTGGTTCGTCGGGATGGTATAGAGGACGCTGTTGCCCCTATCTGAAGACTGGCGCAAGTGCTTTTCCAGGGCTTCCAGCGACAGGCCCTGGTCGTCCATGGGCAGGCCGCAGAGGCGAAGATGGGCAGACTGGAAGACCTGGAGCGATTTGACATACGTCGGGTCTTCGACGTAAACCGTCGCCCCGCCGCGGAGAAGCCCTGCCGATATGAGCTGGAGCCCCTGTAGGGCGCCAGACGTAATCAGGATGGACGACGGCGCCACGATTGAATTCCGCTTTCTGGCATACCCAGCCAGAGCCTGACGCAGGGCGGGCATCCCCAACGGCTCGACATAGCCCAGGGAGGTAATGGCATCGGCCACATCCCGCAAAGTCTGGCGGAAGGCATCCTGCGGGAACAGCCTGGGGTCCAGTTCGCCCGTACCGAGACGGACCAGGCGGTCATCGAACTCCAGGGTATTGATGGCCTGGACGACTTCCTGATTGGCCCGGAAATAGCCAGCCGTCATGTAACGGTTCCAATCCGGCTGAACCGGCAGGCGCAGGGACCAGGCCGTACTGGCTATGACCGTCCCCTGGCTGCCCCGGCCCTGGAGTACGCCCGCTTCCAATAGCGGCTTCAGAGCCTGGTTCAGAGTACTCCGGTTCACCTGGAAATGCCGGGCCATCTCGCGCTGAGACGGCAGGCGCGTCCCGGCCGGCCATTCACCGCTTTCCATTTTTCCATACATCCATTCGAGGATTTGCCGGTATACGGGCACGGCCTGCGCCGGGTCGGGATGCCATTCGATTTGCACGGGAATATGCCGCTTCATCACATCGTCTCCTTTTTGGTTAGTATAATTCACATCGCTTTGGCTGGTTGGAATCCGGCATAGCTCTGTTATACTGTGATTATACCATACGAACCAACTTTCTTTGGTTGGAAAAGAAGGAGGCTTTTTTATGTTCTTTTTCCAAGGCCTGACCATGGGACTGGCTTACGTCGCTCCCATTGGCATGCAGAATCTCTTCGTCATCCATTCAGCGTTATCCCATTCCCTGCGCCGCGCCGTCGTGACAGCGCTCATCGTCTTGTTCTTCGACATCAGTCTGTCGCTGAGCTGTTTTTACGGCATCGGCAGCCTGCTGGATCATCTTCCCTGGCTCAAAGCGGTCATTCTGGGCGCAGGTACGCTGCTCATCCTCTACATGGCCTATGGCATGATTCGCCAGGTACCGGATGCGCTGACCCTTAAAGGTCAGCCGGCCTCTCTGGGCCAGACCGTTTCCAAAGCCTGTATCGTCACCTGGATGAATCCTCAGGCCATTTTAGACGGCACGATGCTCCTCGGCGCCTTCCGCATCACCCTGCCTGCCGCCGAAGCCACGCCCTTCCTGACCGGTGTCCTCCTGGCATCGGGCCTGTGGTTCCTCTCGCTCACGGGCTGCGTCGCCGCCTTCCGCCACGCCATGACACCCCGCATCCTGCGCACCATCAACGTCCTCTGCGGCACCGTCCTCATGCTGTACGGCCTCCATTTAGGCTATACCTTCGTGCAGTTCTTTCAAATCTGAGACGGATTCTCCATGATATGGAGGATTTCTGCATCGGTATGAGCCACACCTTGATTACCAAACTTTACTGATTTTTCAACCCTTTTTCGATAACGGGCCCGACTTTAGCTTCCCATGCAGCAAAATCTTTTGTTCCCGTCATGACATGCCACGATTTAGCACGATATAAATGCCGGTACAACTTCTGATAATTCGGGTCCGACGCAGCCAATTCCTGCATGACGTCCCGACGAGCCGCTAAGAGATACTGCGGTACGCCTTCTTTCGAAGCCGGTTTCAGGGCGGCCATCATGAAAGGCTTAGAAGTCAATAAGGCAACTAATTTTTTAGCCGGTTCCACCTTATTCACTGGAATCTGGGAAGAGATGCTGACGTAATCAACATAGGCCGTCGCTACATCGGGATGTTCACAGCTGGAAATGGCCTTCACTTCTGTATAATTACCCTACCCGAAGCGGACAATGGCACTCATCGCTTCCGGATAGGCATACAACGCCCGGCCATGGCCCTGGGCAAACCATTCAGCCCGCGTAAATTCATTGCCATCGTCATAACGGCCCGTCGCAGTGCCCGTCATCGCGTACAATTCCTTCAAATACTGCATGGCATCTGCTTGAACGTCTCCCATGGCCTGCACGGGAACGACCTTTCCTGTATGGTCCTGAAGAATATTATAGTACTTCATTTCATTATTTAAGCTGAAATCAGCGATGACACCTTCGTCTCGTCCGGGAAGCAATGCCTGGGTCTTCCGTGGACCGATGGCTTCATAAAGCTGTTGCATCGTCTGGACACGGGATACGGCATGATCCTCTTTGTGGTAAAACAGCGTATCCATGCAGACCATCTGCGGGATGCCGTAATACGTTCCCCGAGAGTACCCCTGTTCTAACGTCCAGTCTGGATAGGCAGAGCGGGCTGGAATGGTTTCTCCTAAGGGATAAAGCAGCCCTTTTTCTATATATTGCGGCGCATAAAGGCCATCGAAGACAAAAACATCACTTTTCGGTTCTTCAAAATAGCAATCCCAATCGACGAAACGCAATGTCACATCGGGTTCGATATTCTTCCATTGCGCAGTTAAAGCCGTTTCAAAGGCCTTAATATCAGGAACATAGCGGAACAATCCTACGGTCAGCACCTTTTTGTCTATCTCCGTTCCCTGTCCCGGTTCACTGGCCATCCCTGTCACCACAGTCATCATGGAAAAGGCCAGGCTTAAAATGATACGAAATAATCGTTGTCTCATATGCTTATCCCCTTCAACATAAATTAGCCAGCAGGCAAAGCCCTGCCAGCCAATTTACATTGTAGCATATGTCATCATGCGTAGTCACTTTTACTTTATAGTTTGAAGCACAGAGTTTGTAGTTTACAGAGAAACCTTTTAAATTTAAAACCATTCGCTAACTGCTAACCGCTGACTGCTAAAAAAGCACTGTCTTCATGCGACAGTGCCTTTTTATTACTGTACAGCTCGTTTCCGGCTCATCCACAGGCCGATGGCGATGACACCGGCAGCTAGTACGGCCTGAAGGGTCATGGGTGCCCAGGCACCGGCGATTTGCTGCATCAGGGTCCCCAAGATTTTATCGTGGCCGATCATGGAACCAGCTGTCCAGCCCAGCAACCCGGCGCCGGCATAGAGGATGACCGGGAAGCGGTCCATGAGCTTGCCGATGACCGTACTGCCGCCGACGATGATGGGGATGCTGATGAGGAAGCCGCAGGCGACGAGGAGGAAGCTGCCGTGCGAAGCCCCGGCGATGGCCAGGACGTTGTCGACGCCCATGGCTGCGTCGGCGATGATGATGGTCTTGATGGCTCCCATGAGGCTGTCCGAAGCCGTCACGTTCTCATCGTGTTCTTCCGGAATGAGCAATTTCACAGCAATGGGCAGCAGGATGAGGCCGCCTAAGGCCTGTAAAAAGGGAATCGTCAACAGCCAGACGGCGATGAGGGTCATGACCAGACGGATGACGACAGCGCCGCCGGTCCCGATGAGGATGGCTTTGCGGCGCAGATTGGCCGGCAGTTTATTGGCCGCCATGGCGATGACGACGGCATTATCGCCGCCGAGGAGGATATCCAGTAAAATGATAGAGCCTAAAGCCATGAAAAATTGCATCGATAAGATTTCCATAATATACCTCTTTCTCTGAAAAACAAAAGAGACTTCCGCATGGTATCAGCAAAACTGGTATCATGCGAAAGTCTCACCCATTGCGATAGCAACGCTGCCACCAGCCGGTCAATGACGGCACGATGTTGATGACAACTGACGAGAGGTTACTCCCCTTCGCGATTCGATTGTAGGCTAATTATAACAGGCAATTCGTTCTTTGTCAATATCGTTTCTTCCCGTTTCATGATATAATAAAAGAAAACACAGAGGAGGCATCATCATGAATATACAACGTATCGGATTCATCGGGACCGGTGTCATGGGCAGCGGCATGATCCGGAATTTACAGAAAGCCGGCTATCCCGTCAACATCAACACGCGGACGAAAGCCAAGGCCGAAAAGCTCATCCAGGAAGGCTGCCGCTGGTTCGATTCGCAGGCAGAATTAGCCGCCCAATCGGACGTCGTCATGACCATGGTCGGTTATCCCCAAGACGTGGAAGCCGTCTATTTCGGTGACCAGGGCATCTTTCGCGGCAAACAGGGCGGTTTCGTCATCGACATGACCACGTCCAGTCCTTCCCTGGCCAAGCGCATCTACGCCCAGGCCAAAAAACAGGGCATCGAAGCCTTGGATGCACCCGTTTCCGGCGGCGACATCGGCGCCCGTCAAGGGACACTGGCCATCATGGCCGGCGGCGAAGAAGCGGCCTTTGAAGCCATGAAGCCTATTTTCTCGGCTATGGGCCAGACCCTGACCTATTTCGGCCCGGCCGGCAGCGGCCAGTATGCCAAGATGAGCAACCAAATCGCCATCGCCTCGAACATGATGGGTGTCTGCGAAGCCATGGCCTACGCGAAAAAAAGCGGCCTCGACCCGGAAAAAGTCATCGCCACCCTTTCCGCCGGAGCCGCCGGCTCCTGGTCCCTGGCGAATCTGGCACCGCGCATGCTGCAAGGCGATACGAAACCAGGTTTTTACATCAAACACTTCCTCAAAGACATGCGCATCGCCATCGAATCGGCAGACGAAATGGGACTGGACCTGCCCGGACTGCGCTTAGCCAAAAAACTCTACGACCAGCTGGCCGACCAAGGCATGGAAAACTGCGGGACCCAGGCCTTGTTCCAGTGGTATGCCAAACAAAAATAAGAAAAACTTAGTCTTCATACCAGCCAAACAGGGTTTTCCCCGTCTCTAACTGCTGAATCCGGGCCATGTCGTCCGGTGTCAGGGTGACGTCGAAAATATCGAGATTCTCCACCATCCGCTCCCGATGGGACGATTTCGGAATGACGCCGATGCCCTGGCACCAGGTACTGCAAGGCAATCTGTGCGGCCGTCTTGCCGTATTTCTCGCCGACAGCCTGTAAAATGGGCTCCTGGAATATGGGCTTTTTCCCTTCTGTAAAAGGGATCCATGCCTGTATTTGTGTCCCCTGTGTCACAAGTGCCTGCTGGAGCTCTTTTCGTCTGTAATAGATGTGGCACTCGACTTGGTTGACCATGGGGATAACATCACAGCTTCCGATAAAATCAAGATATTCCCGAGCATTGAAATTAGAAATGCCAATGGCCCGGATCACGCCCTGGCGGTAAGCTTCGGTCAAGGCCCGATACATATCCAAAGCCTCGTCGTAAGGCTCATGGATGAGCAGCAAGTCGATATAGTCGGTCTGCAACCGGGCCAGCGATTCTTCGATGCCCTGCCAGGCCAGCTCATAACCGGCCCGGGTCTGGCACAGTTTCGTCGTAATGAAGACATCCTCCCGGCGAAGGCCGCTTTCGGCCACAGCCTGGCCGACGATGGCCTCGTTATCGTACATGTGGGCCGTATCGATGAGACGGTAGCTGAACCTCTCCCGCTTATAGAAGCGGGAGATTCTTGAGAAGGTTGCTGTTTAAGTTTCCTCCTGAAATCAGGATAGCCTTATTCTCAAAGGGCTGTCCAAAAGCCCCTTACACAGTCCCTCGAAATCGAAGTTCTGCTTATTTTTACGGAGTATGTTGGCAGCGCCCTTGATGTCGGCATTGGCCGTCCTGCCGTTGGCGAAACGGTACAGGCCGCGCTGGATTCGTGTCCCGCTGAACGTTCCTGTATAGGGGACATCCGGCTGGTATACGGGAATATCGTCCAAGTCCAGGCAGCCGGCCTGAGAAGTATACGATTCTTCCTGTTCCAGATAGGTTATCCCGTAGCGTTCACACAGGTATTTCAAGGTACTGCGCAGATAGCTCAAGCTGATTTGAGTGAAATGCTGATTCGTCACTTTGCCCAGCTTTAGTCCTCGTTTGAAATCGCGATTATAGCCGCAGACAATGATCCCTATCTGATGACGGATGCAAAAGCCCTTTTTGAATTTTTTTGCACAGCAAAAAACGCTGAACAGCATAATTGTCCAGCGCTTTTTTTAATCTCGTATTTATCTCAAATAGCATTCATCATGATTAGCAGGTTCTGATAGGAATCTACCTGGCCATAGACTACATCATCCGTTGAAATTTCATTGAACAAAGTCTTAGCGCATTTAATCTTGGCCTGTTCAATAGGACGCAAATCCATGCTTTCCATAGAGCCTTTTGTTTCAGCTACAAAGTAAATATGCTTCACTGTTCCCTTTTGGAACGCTATTGCCCAGTCCGGTGCATAGTTCCCAACAGGAGTCGGAATCTGGAAACCGCGCGGCAATTTAGCATATACAACCACTTTGTCGTCCAAATCCATGTCTTCTGCAAATTTTCATTCTATAGATTTTTCTGCTGTTCCATCGGTAAATACATAGTCCTGCACATTTTTCTTGGCAAGATACGCCTTAGAAAAGTCTTTATTTTTTTCAGCTGTAAATATTTAAGAATCATAGGTGGGTAGTGTCAAGATTCTTTCGCAAATTCATTTCATCCGCCAGTAAATATCGTAATCAGATATATGGATTTTCCTCGTCATTTGGCTGCTCAATTTCCATCTTGAATAGATGCTCCATATCCATATAGCGTTTTGAGCCCCATTCCGAGGCGGCAACATGACGAAGTCTGGCACAGACGAGCATCAAAGCACTGTTGCCGTCAGGAAAGGCACCAATGGCCCGTGTACAGAGGCGTATCTCGCGATTCACCCGTTCTGTTAGGTTATTCGTGCGGATCCGGCTCCAGTGTTCTGTTGGAAAATCCATATAGGTCAAGGTTTCGCCCACGCTGTCCTCGACTTTCTTGGCTGCGGATAAAAGCTTCATTTCACGGAGCTTGGCGGCAATGGAGACCGMCTTTTCCTGTGCAGCTTCCTTGCTCTCCTGCGCGTG
>NZ_APHY01000045.1 GCF_000417505.1 Megasphaera sp. NM10 | reverse complement strand
TCACCCGTTTGCCACTCGAATCAATAAGAAGCAAGCTTCTCATCTCTTCTCGTTCGACTTGCATGTGTTAAGCACGCCGCCAGCGTTCGTCCTGAGCCAGGATCAAACTCTCCATGATATATGGAAGAGCGTTTGGCTCTTGTTTATTGATTGGTATTACTCATTGTTTGACGTTCTATACAATAGAACCTCGCACGTTGGCGTTCATTCAGTTCATTGTTCAGTTTTCAAAGGTCATCGCCATCACCGCTTGTCGCGGCGACTTGCTTATTTTAACAAACTCAGAAGAGCTTGTCAAGGATGTTTTTTGAACTTTTTCAAAGCTCAATCCCATCCTCAAGTGCCAAGGCCTTCGCCCTAACAGCTTGTTTAGTATATCACATTATGTCGTTTTGTCAAGAACTAAATTTTAAATCCTATAAAACTTAAAACTTCATTTCCGAGCATTTCCGAACTCATGCGACATAAAGTATTTTATCATTGAAAAAAAAAAGCTGTCAAGCAAATTTTGACAGCTTTTTACATTTTTTTCGAGATTACCTTACTTGGCTTTGACCAGTCCTTCGCTGATGCTTTCCAAGTCCTTCTGCTTGCTTTCGACGCCGAGGCTCAAGACGATGACGGCAACGGCTACGAAGACCAAGGCGAACATGTAGAAGACACTGCCGAAACCGAAGTTCCGGGCCAACAGGGCTCCGACCATCATGGGCGCAGCCATGCCGCCAAAGCGGCCGAAGCCGGCAGCCCAGCCGCTTCCCAAGGCTCGGATAGCCGTCGGATACTGTTCCGGCGTATACGTATAGAGGACGCCCCAGGCACCGAGGTTGAAGAAAGACATGACGGAGCCCCACATCATGAGGGTCGCTGCCGTCGACGCATGGCCGAAGAAGTAGCTGGCGACGCCGCTGAACAAGAGGAACGTCGACAGGGTATACTTGCGGCCGATCTTATCGACGAGCCAGGCCGCGCAGTAATAGCCCGGCAGCTGGGCCAGGGTCATGATGAGGACGTATTCAAAGGTCTTGACGACGGTAAAGCCCTGCTGGAAGACCAGCGAAGGCAGCCACATGAAGATGCCGTAGTAGCTGAAGTTGATGCCGAACCAGACCAGCCAGAGCATGATCGTCCGCGACGCAAAGGGCTTTTTCCACAATTCCCGGAACGAAGCCTTGGCGACGACCGGCACGGTTTCCTTTTCGCTGACGAAGGGCGCTACGGGTACGTGCAGCTGCCGCTCCAGGGAGACGACGATCTGCCGGGCTTCGCCGACGCGGCCATGAGCCAGCAGGTAGCGGACCGATTCGGGCATATGCAGGCGGATCAGGCAGACATAGAGTGCCGGCAGGGCGCCGATGAGGAAGGCCATGCGCCAGCCATAAAGGGGAATGAAGAAATAGGCGATGCAGGCTGCTGCAATCCAGCCGAGGCCCCAGAAACTTTCCAAGAGGACAATGAAGCGGCCCCGTACGCGGGACGGCGCATATTCGGAAACGAGCGTCGCCGCTACGGGCAGTTCTCCACCCAGGCCGAAGCCGACGAGGAAGCGGAAGACGAGCAGGGATTGATAATTCCAGGACAAGGCGCAGAAGGCCGAAGCAATGCTGTACAATAAGACCGTAATGGTGAAGACCTTCTTGCGGCCTATGCGGTCGGCGATGGTGCCGGACACGACGGCGCCCAGGGCCATGCCGATGAGGCCGATGCTGCCGATGAGGCCCATCTGCCCCGGTGCCAGGCCCCATTCTTTGGCCAGTACAGGCAGGATAAAGGCGATGAGCCTGTATCCATCGAGTCGAAGAGCCAGCCAAGGCCCGTGACCAGCAGCAGTTTATAGTGGAAACGGCCCAGGGGCAGCGCTTCCAGTCGTTCTAATACCATAACAACAGTTCCTCCTATCTGTACATATGTCATGACAGTTATATTTACATGGTCTTATTGTACCGATATAGAGGGGAAATGTCAATCCTTATATAAGACGCCGACGTCGCGCAGGGCCTGGCCGATGGCATCGAGTTCTTCTTCCGTCGCCGCTTCGACGAGATGCGTATGGATGCCGCCGCTGATGGTACTGAGCATTTCCGCATGGGAATCATGCATGCGCTTGATATACTGCTGGATATCCCGGCGGGAATGAAGGTTCAAGGTCCCTTCCAGGTTGCCATAGACGTCGTGTTCGATGACGACGTTGTGGACGATGCCGCCATTATCGACGATGGCATTGAGCTCTGCTTCCATCAAATCGCTGCCATGGCAGCAGACGAAGACCCGCGTACAGCCCGGTGCGGCCGGTGTGACCAGCTGATAGCCCCGGGGCGTCGAGATGATGGCAATCCCCTGGGCGCGCAAAATAGCCACGTCGCCGACGATGATCTGTCGGCTGACGTTGCAGGCTTTCGATAAGGCCGTCCCGGTGACGGCCGACGACGATTCTTGAAGAATCTGAAGAATCTTTTCTCTCCGTGCACTACTATCCATAAACAAAGTCCCTCCTAAATATCTTTATAGACCTGCTGTCCCCGCGTGGGAATATCGAACAGCATGGCCAATCCCCGTCCCCACAGCCAGCCCATGCCGATGCCCGGCGCAAAGCCCAGGACCTCGTTGAACAGCCACGAATGGGTGATGAAGGGCATGTGGTAGGCCACGGCCTGGAACGAGGCGAAAATCAGGCAGAAAAAGAGATTCACCGGCAGGGCCGTCCGCAAGGGCGGACAACGAAGGCTGTGCTGCTTGCGGCAATAGGTCAGTTCCGGCAGGCCCTTCTTGAACCACAGGCCCAGACCCAGGCCCAGGAAAAAGGCCATGAGGAAACAGAGGGTCGTCAAAAAAAGGATATTCCGTATAATAATATAATACAGCCGCTGCCCAGATGGCAACCAGGACGCAGGGGCCTGCGAACCACCACAGGCGGCACATGCGGCTCTTCCGGAAGTAAATGCCATAGGCGATCATGGCCATAGCCATGCAGAGTTGTATCCCCGTCAGGATATCATAGGCGCTCATCACGGTCGGCTCCCCCTTTCTGTTCCTCTTTGAACGATGAGATGATGTATGTTCAGTATATAGGGTAAAGATTAAAAGGAGATTAAAATTCAAAAAAATTTTACAATAAAAAAGGGTATCCCATGAAAATTTTTAATTCATGAGATGCCCTTCATTCATATTCGATTATAAATCAGAGAAATTAAGGGTAGCGAAGAGGTCGTCCAGTGTTTCAGCCCGGCGGATCTGGGTGACGCTGCCATCAGCATGGAGCAGGAGTTCAGCCGAACGGAGCTTGCCGTTGTAGTTGAAGCCCATGGAATGGCCGTGTGCGCCTGTGTCGTGGATGACCAGGATGTCGCCGTCGTCGATTTCCGGCAGGCTGCGGTCGATGGCGAATTTATCGCAGTTTTCGCAGAGCGAACCGGCGACGTCATAGACGTGGTCTTTCGGTGCATTTTCCTTGCCCATGACCGTGATGTGATGGTACGAACCGTACATGCCCGGACGCATGAGGTTGGCCATGCAGGCATCGACGCCGATGTATTCCTTCCAGATGTGCTTGTGATGGATAGCCGTCGTGACCAGGTAGCCGTAAGGGCCGGTGATGGCACGGCCACATTCAAAGGAGATGCGGCATTTGCCGAGGCCAGCCGGTTCCATGATTTCTTCAAAGTGTTTCTTGATGCCCGCACTGAGTTCGTCATAGTCGATGAACGATTCTTCCGGACGGTAAGGAAGGCCGATGCCGCCGCCGAAGTCGAGGAATTCGATATTGATACCCAGCATGTTCTGTACTTCGACAGCCAGTTCAAACATCATCTTGGCCGTGTTGATCAGGCCGTTGACGTGGAGTTCGTTGGAGACGACCATGGTGTGCAGGCCGAAGTGTTTGACGCCTTTATCCTTGAGGATGCGGAAGGCGTCGATGACCTGTTCGCGGGTCATGCCGTATTTGGCTTCTTCCGGCGTACCGATGATGTCGTTGCCGCCTTTGAGGAGCGGGCCCGGATTGTAGCGGGCGCAGATCCATTCCGGCAGGGGACCGCGTTCTTCCATGAATTCGATCATGGAAATATCGTCGAGGTTGACCAGGGCGCCCAGTTCCATGGCCCGCTTGAATTCAGCATAGGGCGTGTCATTGGACGAGAAGACGATGTCATGGCCTTTGATGCCGACTTTGTCGCACAGTTCCAGTTCTGCCAGGGAACTGCAGTCTGCACCGACGCCTTCTTTCTGCAAGAGGCGCATGATGTACGGGTTCGGCGTAGCTTGACGGCAAAATATTCTTTGAAGTCATAAGCCCAGTCAAAGGCTTTAATCAATTTACGGACATTATCGACGATGGCTTTTTCGTCGTAGATATGGAACGGTGTCGGGTGTTCGGCAATGATAGAACGGATTTGTTCTTCGTTAAAGGGGACAGTTTTTTTGTTCATCCTATTTCAGCTCCAGTTTCTTGTAATTGAATTCATTGTTTCTCTACATGGGTTATTATATAATACAAGTAGACAATTTGTGAAATAGATTATTTTAATTTATTTCATTCGATAATCAAATTAAATCAAATTATCTGAAGGAGGTCCGGCCATGGACACAACGACACTCCGGACGTTCATCGCCCTGGCACAAATCAAGAACTTCACCAAAACGGCACAACAGCTCTTCGTCGCACAATCGACGGTCACCAACCGCATCCGCGACCTGGAAATGGAACTGGGCGTGCCCTTATTCATCCGCAGCCACAAGCAAGTCGACCTGACGCCGTCGGGCCAGAAATTCCTGGACTATGCCCAGCGCTTCGTCTCGTTGGAACTGGCAGCTCTGCAGGACATCCAGTCGTCACCGACGTATGCCCAGAAAATCAGCATCGGCACGACCAACACCATTTACGAATGTCACCTCCAGCGCCGCATCCGCAGCTTCCTCAAAGAGAAGAAGGACCTATCCCTGCACGTCACCATCGGTCATACGACGGCCATGATGCACCAGCTCCAGGACGGGACGCTGGACGCGATCTTTTCCTTCAGCGCCATGTTCCGCGATGGCTATATCTGCCGCCCCTACCGGACAGACTCGCTGGTCCTGGTCTGCCAAGCAGCCAATACGGAATATGCCAACGGCATTTCCAAGGACGACCTGCAGAAAATCGACTACCTCTTCTGCAATTTCGCCCTCCAGGGCGTGGGCCTCTACATCCAGGACCTGTTCCCACGCCATCACCGCTTCCCCCTGGAAATCGACAACAGCACCAAGCTGCCCCAGTACGTGGCCGACGGCATCGGCTATACCTTCCTGCCCAAGAGCCTCATCGAAGAGGACCTGGCCGAAAAGCGCCTGCGGGCCATTCCCCTCCTCGATTTCGAGCCGCCCAAAGTCGACAGCTACTACATCACGCGCAGCCCGTCGACGATTCCGGCCGACCTGGAAGAAGAATTACTGGCCGACTGCTCATACGGACTGCAGGGCGATGATCATGGCCGACATGACGACGATGGACAAGAGGATATAAAATGAGCTGATGCAGGCAGCCACTTCGATTTTAAGCTTCATCTTGGCCGTGTAGTAGCAGGCCATGCCAGCAACGGGTGCAAAGACCAGGACCATGATGACTTTCTTGATGGCCATGGGATAATCGAGGGCAAAATAGACGAAGGCCGCTATAACGACGGATGCCAGCAGGCGCAGGCCCACATCGGTATAGATGAGGTGCAGGTATTCCTTTTTCAAGGACAAGCCCAGGGCGACGCCGATCATGAGCATGGACAAGAAAGTATTGGCCGACGCCGGGATCTTGGCCCAGTCGATGACGACCTGGGGCAGGGAGAAACCGGCCAGGGACAAGGTAATCATGGTGATATACGATAAGACCGGAATGGACGAAAAAATCGTCTTGGCCAGGATCATGACGATGCTCTCCCCTTTCTCACCGCGCACACAGCGGGCCAGGCCATAGGCCCCGCCGAGGCACATGAGGGAGTTGCCGGCATCGAAGATGCAGACGATGAGGACGGCGGCGCTGTCGAAGAAGTAGGACACGAAAGGCAGGGCGAAATTGCCGATGTTGTAGCCGTTGATGTTGAGCATGTAAAAGGCTTTTTCGTCCTTCGTCCGGCCGGCGGCATAGCCCATGGCGACCATGACCAGGTTGAAGATGATGGCCAGGAGGCTGATGAGCAGATAGCGCGTGTCGAAATGGATGCCATTGAGGTTGACGACGATGACCGACGGCAGGGTGATGTTGAAGACGATCGTCGAAATGGTATTAAAAGTGCTGCGCCCGAAAAGGCGCAGCTGTTTTAAGGTATAGCCGCAAAAGATAAAGGATACGAGGATGGCAGCTTTGATAATCGTTTCTTCCATGGCCTATGGTTTGACAATGCGGTTGGCCGTGCGCATCATTTCGACGATACGGAACATATTGGTAATGGAGCCGACGGCGACCTTGTCGGTCAGGCCATAGTAGTTGAGGCAGGCACCGCAGGCGTAGATTTCGACGCCCTGGGCTTCGAGGTTCTTCAAATCTTCCAGCGATTCCGAACCTTCCGTGACCAAGGGGACACCGCCGTTGTAGAAGATGACCCGTTTCGGCAGGACATCCTGTTCGGTCAGGGTGTAGATGAAGGTCTTGAGCAGGTTCTTGCCCAGCTGATCGTCGCCGACGCCCATGACGGGTGCATTGATGACGACCGTGTAGTCCGAGCCCGACGTGACCGGTCCTTCGTCTTCACTGACATCGGCCCCTTCCTTGACCAGGCGGACCGTGTAATGCGTATCCGATTCCTGGCTCATCGTATAGGAGCAGTTCATTTCCTGGGATAAATTCTTGAGGTTTTCCGTAGCGATTTCGTTGTCGACAGTGATTTCGACAGCATCGTGATCCTTCAAAGCCTTGTGGGCTTCAATGACCGGGAGCGGGCAGGCTTTGCCCAAAGCATTAATCTTAAACATCGTGATTCCTCCTTGTTTTAGGGATTATTTATAGTTTGTAGTACGGAGTTTGTAGTTTGTAGAAGATGGCTTTAAATAAAAAACCATTCACTAAAAACTACAAACTGCAAACTTAATACTCAAAAAGAGGCTGTCTTAATACGACAGCCCCTTTTACTATTCTTCTGTTTCTGCCGGTTCTGCTTCTACGGCGTGGGGACCGCGTTTATGAGAGGTATGGTTCTTCCATACGACCCACAGGGACGTGTCGACGCAGATGGACGAATAAGCCCCGCTGATGAAGCCGATGAGCATGACCAGGGAGAAGTTCTTCGTCGAATCGCCGCCAAAGAAGTGCAGGGCACCGCAGGCGAAGAGTACTGTCGTCAGGGTATAGATACTGCGATGGATACTCTGGGCGATACTGTCATGGGCCAGTTTTTCATACGAGTCCGTCCGGCGGTGGGTCCGCGTGTTTTCACGGACGCGGTCGAAGATGACGACGGCTTCGTTCATGGAGTAGCCGACGACGGTCAGGATGGCCGCCAGGAAGGACGCATCGATTTCCAGATGAAAGAACGAGAAGAAGCCCAGGACCATGATCAAGTCGTGCAGGATCGACACTAAGGCCGAAATAGCGATCTTATATTCAAAGCGGAAGGAAATGTACGCAGCCAGGGCGATGAAAGCCACAGCCAGGCTGGTGACGGCATTTTTCGTGACTTCCGAGCCGATGACGGCGCCGACCGATTCGGTCCGCTTGATTTCAGCCCCGCCTAAAGCCCCGCTCAGTTTGTCCGAGACGGCCTTGCTTTCGTCACTGGACAGGTTGCGCATGCGCAGCATGACGTCAGTCGACGAATCCTGGTCGGTGACGCCTGTCAGCTGGATGACCGTGTTGCCCAGGTCCATGTCGGCATTGTCGATGACCTGGCGGACTTCAGAAACGGTGACGGCTTTATTGAACTGCATATCGAGGATCGTGCCGCCCGTGTAGTCGATGCCGAAGTTGAAGCCGTTGATGAAGATAGAGATCAAGCTGGCAATGACGAGGACAGACGATAAGGTGAACCACCATACGCGATGTTTGACAATATCAAAACTCATTTCTGTCCCCCCTTTTTCAACATATGTTCAGGCGGTTTGCGGTTCAGGCCGTAGAACCAGGGATTGGTGATGAGGCCTGTATTGATGAGCCACGTGAGCAGGGACCGGCTGACAACGATGGCCGTGAACATGCTGACCACAAGGCCCAAGGCCAGGTTGACGGCAAAGCCTTTGACCGTGCCGCTGCCCATGACGATGAGGACGATGGCGGCGATCATGACCGACACGTTGGCATCGAGGATGGTATTGAAGGCCCGGCGGAAACCGGCTTCCATAGACGTCCTCAGGCTCTTGCCGACGAGGACTTCTTCCTTGAACCGTTCAAAGATAAGGATGTTGGCATCGACGGCGAAACCCATGGACAAGATGATACCGGCAATGCCCGGCAGGGTCAGTGTCGCGTCGAGGTATTTCAGGATGCCCAGCAGGATGAGGACGTAGACCAGCAGGGCGATGTTGGCTACGACGCCGGACATACGGTAAATGACGATCAAGAAGATCATGATCAGGATGATGCCGATGGCAAAGGCCTTTTCACTCTTGATCTTGGAGTCGAGGCCCAGGCTCGGGCCGATGGTGCGGACTTCCATGACTTTCAATTTGACAGGCAGGGCACCGGAACGCAGGAGGATAGCCAGGTTCTTGGCGTCTTCCAGAGTCTGGCTGCCCGTGATGACAGCTTTGCCGCCGGTAATCGGTTCGTTGACGACAGGATTGGTGAGCAAGTCGCCGTCGAGGTAGATGCCGATTTTATGGCCTACATTGGACGCTGTCAGATCGGCGAATTTCTTCGCCCCTTCGTCGGTAAATTCAATGGCGACGACATTCTTATGGCCCTGGTCAATCTGTTCCTTGGCAGTCTTCAGATCATTCCCGGTCATACGGGTCGTGCCGCTTTCATCCTTGAACTCCATGACAGCCGTTTTCCCGATTGTCTCGATGGCTTTTTCCGGATTCTTTTCACCGGGCAGCTCGACGATGATACGGCGGGCGCCTTCCTTCTGGACAAGCGGTTCGGTCAGGCCCATTTCATTGATACGGCGTTCGACGATGGTGACGGCACGGCTCAAGGAGTCTTCCGTGACCGGAGCGTCCGGCGTATCTTCGGCTTCCAAGACGATATGCGTACCGCCCTGTAAGTCCAGGCCCTGTTTGATGGAGTTGGCAAGCGGATAAATCAAGGTAACAAAGGCGGCCAGGATGATGATGACTGCCCCGAAAAATTTTATCATGTTACGAGTCCGCAACAATACTCCCCCCTCTGGGTAATCTTCAATAGTTTTTTATGGATGGATAATGAGATGCTGTTTGTCCGTGACGATATCGGTCATGATGACGTCATGGGCTTCGACGGGCACGTCGGGGATGATCTGGACATCCCAGGCCGCAGCAATTGCGGCTGCTCCGCCCTTTCCGGCCAGGAAGCGGTCATAATAGGACGCCCCATGGCCCAGTCGGTGGCCCTTGGCGTCAAAAGCCAGGCCGGGCACGAAAATGACATCGAGCTCATCGGCTTCGATGCGCGGATTGTCCGGCGGTGCCGTCCGGATGCCGTAGGCGCCGCAGACAGCCTGTTCCAGCGTATACAGGCGCCGCCCTTCGATATGCTGTTTATCGACGCAGACAGGGACGTAGACTTCCTTGCCGGCAGCCAGGGCGTCCTTGATCAGGGCATCGAGGCTGACTTCGTCGGGCATATGGAGAAAAGCCATGATACTGCTGGCCTGCCGATACTGCGGCAGGGCGGCCAGACGGGCGCAGACAGCGGCACTGGCCGCTGCCTTTTCTTCCGCCGTCAGCCCGTGGAGGCGGGCATTCATGGCTTTGCGCAGTTCTTTTTTACTGGCCATCTTTGGCTTCGGCTTCCTTCGTTTCACCAACGGCTTCGCTCTTGGCTTCAGCCGGAGCTTCTGCTTTGGTTTCAGCGGCTTTTTCGGCAGCTTTTTCAGCCTTTTCCGCTTTTTTGGCTGCTTTCTTGCCTTCGGCCTTGCCCAGGACCTGGGCTACAGCAGCGCGGGTGACTTTGATTTCGACGCGGTCAGCAATGCGGACGACGAGGTAATCGTCGTGCAGGGAAACGATATTCCCCATGACACCGCCGACGGTGACGATCTTAGCACCGGGCTTCAAGCTTTCCAGCATTTCCTGCCGTTTTTTCTGCTGTTTCTTCTGCGGACGCCATAAGAGAAAGTAGAAAATGACGACCATGAGGATAATGGGCCAAAAAGCATTGAGCTGTTCCATAATATCCATGTCTTACACCTCCGTGAAATAAAAAAATAGTCTATATGCAAGCGCTTACGCGTCTTGATAACGTTTCCAGAAATCCTGGCGGAACTGGCGGAACGTGCCGTCGAAGATGGACTGGCGCATATCCCGCATGAACTGCAGCAGGAAGTACAGGTTGTGGATGCTGACCAGGCGGTATGCCAGGAGTTCCTCGGCCTTGAAGAGATGCCGGATATAGGCGCGCGAATAATTGCGGCACGTATAACACTGACAGCCTTCTTCAATGGGATGGAAGTCGTGGGCATACTTGGCGTTGCGCACGGTCAGGCGGCCCGTATGGGTCATGGCCATGCCGTTGCGGGCAACGCGCGTCGGGAAGACGCAGTCAAACATATCGACGCCGCGGGCGACGCCTTCGAGCAGGCAGTCCGGCGTGCCGACGCCCATGAGATAGCGGGCTTTATCCTTCGGCAGGTACGGTGTCGTATGCTCTAATATATCATACATTATATCCTTAGATTCGCCAACACTCAAGCCGCCAATGCCATAGCCGTCGAAATCCATGTCGACCAGGTCCTGGCAGCTCTGCTTGCGCAGGTCCTTGTACATGCCGCCCTGGACGATGCCGAACAGGCCCTGCGTATCGCTGTGATGGTGGTCCAGGCAGCGCGCAGCCCAGCGGCTGGTCCGTTCCGTCGACATCTGGGTGTATTCATAGTCCGACGGGTAAGGGATACATTCGTCGAAGGCCATGGCGATGTCCGAATCGAGGGCCATCTGGATATCCATGGAAACTTCCGGCGACAGGAATTTCTTCGACCCGTCCAGGTGGGACCGGAAGGTGACGCCTTCTTCGGTGATCTTGCGCATCTGGCCCAGGCTGAAGACCTGGAAGCCGCCGCTGTCGGTCAGGATGGCCTGTTTCCAGTTCATGAATTTATGCAGGCCCCCCGCTTCCTGGACCAGGTCGTGGCCGGGCCGCAGGAACAAGTGGTACGTATTGCTGAGAATGACCTGGGCGCCCATATCGTAGAGTTCTTCCGGCGTCAGCGTCTTGACCGTCGCCTGCGTGCCGACAGGCATGAACATGGGCGTCTTGAAGGTGCCGTGCGGCGTGCGCAGTATCCCGGCGCGGGCGCCGTCACATTCGGCCTGCTGTTCGTAGGTAATGACCATATAGCTTTTCCTCCCTTAGTGAATGAACATGGCGTCGCCGAAACTGAAGAAACGGTATTTTTCCTGGACGGCGATTTCATAGGCTTTCAAGATTTTTTCCCGCGTCGACAAGGCGCTGATGAGCATGAGCAGCGTCGATTCGGGAAGATGGAAATTAGTGACCAGGGCATCGACGATGTGGAAGGTGAAGCCCGGATAGATGAAGATATTCGTCCAGCCCGAACCGGCCTGCAGGGTCCCTGTCGTGCCGGCGCTTTCCAGAGTGCGGATGCTCGTCGTGCCGACGGCGATGACCCGGCGGCCTTCGGCCTTGGCCTTGTTGATCTTGGCCGCCGCTTCGGGCGTGATGCTGTAGAATTCACTGTGCATCTGGTGGTCTTCGATGTTTTCTTCTTCGACCGGCCGGAACGTCCCCAGGCCGACGTGGAGAGTGACGAAGACTTCTTCTACGCCTTTATCGCGGATCTTCTGGAGCAGCTCTTCCGTAAAGTGCAGGCCTGCCGTCGGAGCCGCTGCGCTGCCGCGTTCGTTGGCATAGACCGTCTGGTATTCATTGGGATCTTCCATCTTTTCGTGGATATACGGCGGGAGCGGCATTTCACCGATCTTGTCGATGATGTCGTCGAAATTGCCCTGGTAGGCGAACTTGATGATACGGCCGCCGAAATCGGTCCGGTCTTCGACGGTCCCCGTCAGGCCTTCGGGAAACTCGATGGTCGTCCCCGGCAGGGCCTTCTTGCCCGGTTTGACCAGGACTTCCCAGCGGTCGTCGCCGACAGGCGTCAAGAGCAGGACTTCGACCTTGCCGCCAGTCGGCACCCGTTTGCCGTGGAGCCGGGCCGGGATGACGCGGGAATCGTTGAAGACCAGGACGTCGCCTGGGTGCAGTTCGTCGACGAGGTCGTAGAAATACTTGTGTTCCACGGCGCCGGTCTGACGGTCATAGAGCATGAGGCGGGCGTGGTCCCGCGGTTCGGCCGGATGCTGGGCAATGAGTTCTTTCGGTAAATCGTAGTAAAAATCTGTCAGTTTCAAAATAATCTTCCTCTTTTTAGCTTAATATAATTTTTCAATCTTCGTCCCCGTATAGTAATGGGTCAGGATGTTGCGGTAATAATCCTTTTCACTGGCATGGCTGCGCGCCATCTGATAGGCGCCGTACTGGCTCATGCCCAGGCCGTGGCCCCAGCCGAAACCGTAAATCGTCACGGGCTGGCCGGCTTTGACCTTGAAATCGGCCTTGCGGGCGACAGCTCCGGAATCGGGATCCGGCGCCGTACCGCGGCCGCTGTAAAAATCGAAGAGCGTACTGCGCAGGCCAAAGATGGACTGGAAGGCCGAACCCTTGACGGTGACGCTGCCCTTCGTCCCCTTGACGACCATGGACTGGACCCGGCCGGAAACGCCGCGGTCGGCCGTCGTCATGGGCCGCTTGGCCAGGGGCGACAACTCGATGGCCTGGATGCGGCCGACGCCCTTGCCGGCAGCACTCAGTTTGGCCGCCATCTGTTCCGGCGTCGTCGTCACAGCCCAGCGATAACCCGGCATCTCATCGCTGGCATCGCTGACACCGCGCAGATACGGGATATGGGAGCCCCAGACATTTTCACTGTTTTCCGTCCAGCCGCCGGCAGTGGAGCAGAAAAAGGCGTCGATAGGCCGGCCCTGATAAGTGATTATCTCCCCTTTTGTCGCATTGACGGCCTTGATGATCGACGGCGATTCGCCATTGATGCCGGCATAGACCTGGCTCGACGTATCGTCGGTAAGGTCGAAGCCGCGCTGGCTGAAGCGGCTCTTATGGGCAATGGCATAGGTCCGGGCGGCGACGGCCTGGGCCTTCAGGGCCTCTTCGCTCCACGACGGCGACATTTCCTTGCCGACGACGCCGTAGAGATACTGTTCCACCGGCAGGACGTTGACGACGGTCAGGCCCCAGCGGCCGGGAGATTTCATCATTTCCAGGGCGCCGCGGTAGGCGTAGCCGTCAGTGATCTTGACGGAGCCGCCGTGGACCAGGGACCGGACCTGGGCCGGTACGGTACTGATGTCGCCGTTGACGGTCAGGTTCGTCCCCGACAGGGCAATGGTGACGGGCACGTTGGCCGCCGCTTTCTTCCAGAGCATGTCGCCGCGATAGACGCCCAGACCCTGCGGCCCGGTGACGGCCACACTGCCCCGGCCTTCGCGGATGCCGATGCGCAGGGTAGCGCTATCGTGGACGGCTTGTTTATGTGTATATCCAGCCGGCGCCTTGGCCGTCTGCCGCACCGCTTTGACGGGCTGGCGGGGATGGCTTTTGGCCTTGGCCTTGGTCGGCGACGCAAAGACACTCGTCGTCACCAGGGCACAGAGGGCCGTGCATAAGGCCAGGCGGGCTATCTTCTTTTTATACATAAAAATCCTCCTCACAGGCGAAAGAAGAGATTGAGGACAATCGTAAGGACTGCACTGATGATGAGGCAAGTCACGATGGGAAAATGGAAGGACGTGTTACCTTTGGTAAAGGAAATATCGCCAGGCAGATGGCCCAGGAAATTCCCCAGTCCCAGGGAATCACCGGCCATCCATAAAAGGCCGGCGACGATGAAAAAGAGACCCGTAAGGATGAGTAATTTCGCCATAATCGTCCCTCCTATCCTTCTGATGGCGCAGGCAGGCCCAGATGGCGGTAGGCGGCGTCGGTGACGACGCGGCCCCGGGGCGTGCGGTTCAAAAAGCCCTGCTGCATCAGGAACGGTTCGTACACGTCTTCGACGGCATCGACGGATTCACTGATGGCGGCGGCAATGGTGTCGAGGCCGACGGGACCGCCGCCGAATTTATCGATGATGACCTGCAGGACCCGGCGGTCCGTCCGGTCGAGGCCGCACGAATCGACTTCCAGCCGGTTCAGGGCATCGTTGGCCAGGGACGCCGTAATCGTCGCGGCTTCGGCGACCTGGGCGAAGTCGCGGACGCGCTTCAGGAGGCGGTTGGCAATACGCGGTGTCCCCCGCGAGCGGCGGGCGATTTCCAAGGCGCCGTCGTCATCGATGGCCATGTCGAGGATATCTGCCGTCCGCTTGATGATGAGGACCAGGTCCTCCGGTTTATAGAATTCCAGGCGGCAGATGACGCCGAAGCGGTCGCGCAGAGGCGGTGCCAGGCGGCCGACCTGGGTCGTCGCCCCGACCAGGGTGAACGGCGGCAGGTCGATGCGCACCGACCGGGCACTGGGGCCCTTGCCGATGACGATATCCAGAGCATAGTCTTCCATGGCCGCATAGAGGACTTCTTCGACACTGTGCGACAGGCGGTGGATTTCATCGATGAAGAGGAGATCCCGTTCCTGGAGATTGGTCAGGAGGGCGGCCAGGTCGCCAGGCCGTTCGATAGCCGGCCCTGAGGTGATGCGCAGGTTGACGCCCAGTTCATTGGCAATGATACCGGCCATGGTCGTCTTGCCCAGGCCCGGCGGGCCGTAGAGGAGGACGTGGTCCAGGGCTTCCTTGCGCAGTTTGGCCGCCTTGATGAAAACTTCCAGATTGTCTTTGACCTTATCCTGACCAATATATTCGCGTAAATAATGAGGACGCAGGCTATACTGCCAGGAATCGCCCGGCAGGTCTGTCGTCTCGATGATGCGATTTTCTTCCATGGCTTACCTCCCACTCCCCAAGGCCTTCAGCGTCTCTTTCAGCAGTTGTTCCACGGTCGTACAGCCGGCCAGGTGCGATTCGGCGACGGGCAGGACTTCCTGTTCGCTGTAGCCGAGACTGGTCAGGGCTGCCAGCGTTTCTGCCAGGATGCCCGACAGGCCCGGCGCGGCCGAACCGCCCAGATCCGCAGCCCCGGCGTCTTCACTGGCGACGGGACCGATCTTATCCTGCAATTCCAGGACGATGCGTTCAGCCGTCTTCTTGCCGATACCGGGCATCTTGGTCAGGCCCTTGATGTCCTTCTGATGGACAGCCAGGCGGAAACTGTCGGCCGTGCCGGCGCTGAGGATGCCCAGGGCCACTTTGGGGCCGACGCCGTTGACGCCGATGAGGAGCATGAACAAATCGTATTCATCCTGCGTGGCAAAGCCATACAAGACGATGGCGTCTTCGCGGACGCTCATATAAGTATAGAGCATGGCTTCCTGGCCGACACAGAGAGTGTCCAGCGTCGAAGCCGGTGCATAGGTCCGGTAGCCGACGCCGTGGACGTCGATGAAACAGGAATTGACGAAGATGTGGCTGATCACGCCTTTCAGATAACCGATCATAACTGCACCTCCCTTTTCAGACTCATAGAATGACTGGAATAAATCGCGTAAATGGCCATGGCCAGGCCGTCGGCCGCATCGTCGGGCTTGATTTTCTGGCGGATGCCGAGAAGGCGCATGGTCATGTCGATGACCTGTTCCTTCGTCGCCCGGCCGTAGCCGGTGACACCCTGCTTGACCTGGAGCGGTGAAAATTCCAGGATAGGGATGCCCGCCTGCTGGGCCGTCAGGAGGATGATGCCCCGCGCCTGGCCGACGGTAATGGCCGTCGTGACGTTGCGGTTAAAAAAGAGCTGCTCGACACCGATGACGTCGGGCTTATATTTCCGATAGAGTTCATTGAGGCCGTCAAAGAGCATGACCAGCCGTTCGGCATCGGTATGGTCCGGCGTCGTCTGGATGGTCCCATAAGTCACCGGTTTCAGACGGCTGCCGTCGGCGTCGATGACACCAAAACCGCAGATAGCCGTCCCCGGATCGATTCCCATTGCCCGCATCTTCACTGCCTCCCTTGTCTTCCATACATACCATAAAATAGAAATAAATAGACTAACGTTCATTATATCATGAAAGAGGCCGTTGCACAAAGATTTTCCCTTGGACTTCGACCTCTTTTGACTCAATTTTTACACTAAGACGACCTGTTTCCCGTAAAAGGCGATACCGTATTTCAGGACTTTCGTAATGCCCCGGTCCTTGAAATCGGTTTCATAGCCTTTTCATCAATCTGACGGCGGGTTTTCCATGGTCGTCATCAGATACGACGTCGTCCGTCCAGGGCTCAGGCGGCTCGCCGGTGGGATACGATTTTCAAATACCCTGCCAGCACGAGAATCGTATTGAACCTCTCCCGCTTATAGAAGCGGGAGATTCTTGAGAAGACTGCTGTTTAAGTTCCCTCCTGAAATCAGGATAGCCTTATTCTCAAAGGGCTGTCCAAAAGCCCCTTACACAGTCCCTCGAAATCGAAGTTCTGCTTACTTTTACGGAGTATGTTGGCGGCGCCGTTGATGTCGGCATTAGCCGTCCTGCCGTTGGCGAAACGGTACAGGCCGCGCTGGACTCGTTTCCCGCTGAACGTTCCTGTATAGGGGGCATCCGGCTGGTATACGGGAACTGTCGTCCAAATCCAGGCAGCTGGCCTGAGAGGTATACGATTCTTCC
>NZ_APHY01000044.1 GCF_000417505.1 Megasphaera sp. NM10 | reverse complement strand
CAGATGATCTGTCAGTTTCTGTTCTTCTGTAAAAGTCCATATTGCATCTCCTTTAGATACCATCATCATATACAGGTTTGTCTGTTGCGTCAATACACATAATGAAAAGAGTTAGTGTCAAGAAGTTTCCGGTCTTTCCTTTAGACCTAGGTAATAAGCGGGGTCTTATTTCCACATTTTTACAAAATATGTGCCATTTGCAGCCTTTTTGCCAGCTTTCCTAACGGACTGCTTGCTGAGCTGTACGTTCCTATACTTCCTTGATGCACGCCCTTGTGAGGCTGCATAGGGACCCGTTTCATCACTTTCCTCATGATGTTCTTAAATCGCTGGCTGATGGGCTTGTAGGCTGTACGTCCCCATTGGCCATACACGGCATCCCATTCTTCGTTTTTCATGGCTGTGATGAGCTGTACCATGGCTTCCGCCCCTTCCTGGCTCCAGCACCGTCCCTGATGTTTCATGCGATAGCTGTATATACGATGGCCCGCCTCACACGCTCCGGGCTGTATCAGATGGACTTTCTCCGGCATCTGCCACTGATTCAGTGGCTCTACATACGTCCAGTTTCGCGTTAAATACTTTCGTAACCGTTCCACGTCTTGTAATTCATCGTTTCCTTCTGCCTCCGATTCAGCTGTATCCAGCCAGAGCGCTAGACTCGTTTTATCATGGTTCCAGATACTCTGCCGGATTCCTTCTTGTACCTCCGGTGCAGCAAAATGCAGCCGTTCTTTCACCTTGCGGTGTACATGATATACATCCCGCTGGTGCTCGATAGTGTAAAATAATTGTGGGGAAACTTTAATGCATTAAAGAAAATATAAAAAGAGAAGGAACTCCTTGTTGTATAATAAGTTTAGAGCAAACCAATACGAAAGGAGTCCTTCTCATGTTTAGTATACAACAAATTGCCAATATTTGGGTACATTTTTTTAATGAATCTCTTCAAAATATCTTATCCCAAGAAGTATCCCTGGTTCAGTTGAGCCAGAAGTTGGAACAATTGGTGAACCAAACAGGAGGTGAGGTGTTAAAAGCCATCTTGGAACAAGCGGATGAAGCTATCTATGCCGCCAGCAAGCCGGAACATCGCTATCAGGTCAAAGCCCATCGCTCACGGACATTGACGACCCTTTGGGGAGAGGTTACCTTTACCCGGACATATTATCAGGACAAGACGGATTCTTTCTATCATTACCTGTCAGATGAATGGCTGGGATTGGATAAGTCTACGCATATTGAGCCATTTTGCCGAGCTCGTTTAGTCACACGTTCTGCGGATGTCAGTTATCGTAAGTCCGTTGCGCTTACGCCCCGCCGTTTGAGTGGCAAGTGTTTACAGCCTATTCGTAATTAGG
>NZ_APHY01000043.1 GCF_000417505.1 Megasphaera sp. NM10 | reverse complement strand
CTGCATCCGGAAATTGCGTTTCTTCGCTAACTGACAGAGCTGGTTCGTCGTCTTCTGGCCCTGCTTGGCGGCAATGCTTTGGAGTCTGGTTTTGCGTTTGTTCCAATACTGGTTGATAGATTTAAGTTTACGACCGTCCATGAGGAACGACGTCCCTGTATTGGTAACGCAGGCGGCCAGATTGTCCAGGCCCAAGTCGATAGCCAGGACACGGTCTGACGAGGTTTTCACCGGTTCTGAGTCCTGTAAGTAGCAATACTGAATCTTGAAATACCGTCCGCCATACATAGGACAGATGCGGACTTCCTTGATTTTCTTATCCTTCAGCCTGTCAGGAACAGGAATCCGAATCCGATGACCATTATGGCGTTTCATATATTCACGGCTCATCGGCACGGTTAAGAAGCCATTCTTAATGGTAATAGCGTTCGTCGACAAGATAAGATTGAAGAGACCGCCTTTTTCACGATAGTGTGGCAGGCAGACAGCCTTTGAACCATAGTCACCTGACTTGACTTTCTGCAAAAGCCCGAAAAAAGAACGAAAACTACGGTCGGCTACTTTCAATATCTGTTGAGAAACACCAGCCTGCAATAAGCTGTAATTTTCATTTTTCTTGCAGACATGGCAATTTTTTTCATACCGCAAGAATTGCTGGGTATCGAAATAATGCTGCCGAATCGTATAGACCGCTACATTGTACAGATTATTACTGTATTGGCACATTTCCCGGAGCATCGTATAGTCTTGTTTCGCCAAGCCGCGGATGACATTCGATTGCGTCAAGTACATCTAGGATTCACCTCCTCTGTTATCTACCATTATACTGTAGACGAAGTGAAAAGGCTAAGATGGAAAAGACATAGGGTGGATTTCTCAGGCATCGAACCTGCGAAATCCATCGCCATTGATGCCCCTACCTAAGAGGAAGGAGTCTTCTGGCGAAACTATGATAAAGCAGGCCGTCCGCCTTGGATAGGGACGGAAACATCTTGTTATGAGGAAAAATTCGCTCCATTTATAGATATATGAAGAAAAAGTACAGAGTTTTTTGTGTCAAGGAGAAAAAATTATGATAGAATAAGGGGGTACATATACAGAGTATACTAATTTGAGGAGGTGCGCCGATAATGATGAAGCGGAATATCGTTCTCGTCGGCATGATGGGGAGCGGCAAGAGTCATATTGGCCGCAAGCTGGCTCAGCGCCTCGGCTGGCAATTTGTCGATACGGACCGGCGTATTGAACGGGCTGTGGGCATGACCATTGCCGAGTTCTTTGCGAGCTCCGGGGAAAAAGTGTTTCGCGAACGAGAAATCAATGTCCTGCAGCAAGTCAGCCGCTATCATGAAGCTGTCATTTCCTTTGGCGGCAATTTTCCTATGAATGTCGGTACTTATCGAATCCTGCATCGCCATGGGTTTATCGTCGCCTTATTGTCTGAACCGTTCCGCGTGGAAGAACGGGTCAGCCGCCATATAGGCAAGCGGCCGACTGTCGACTATGAAAATCTTCATGATTTCGTCCACACGATGATGAAACAGTGGGAAGAGGTCTATCCGTACTGCGACTGCGTCATTGATACGACGCGCGGGGGAGCATCACAGATCGTCGAATCTATTGTCCATAAAATCAACGAAAGGCATGTGCAATTCATTGCCAGGGAAAAAAAGGAGATTGATGAAAAATGATCAACAAAATCGGAGTATTGACCAGCGGCGGGGATGCCCCCGGTATGAATGCGGCTATCCGCGGCGTCACGCGGTATGCCATTCAGAAAGGCCTCACGGTGGAAGGCATCATTCGCGGTTATGAAGGGCTGCTGAGTCATGAAACGCGTCCCTTGGGCCGTCGTGATGTCGGCGCTATCATCCATCGCGGTGGTACCATGCTTCGGACAGCCCGCTGCCTGGAATTCAAAAAAAAAAGAAACGCAGAAAAAAGCCGTTGCTTATTTGCGTGAACTGGAAATAGATGCTCTCGTCGTCATTGGTGGCGACGGTTCCATGCGTGGTGCCCAGGCACTGAGCCGGTTGGGATTCCCGACGATTACGATTCCGGGCACCATTGATAACGACATGATGGGGACGCAGTATACCCTGGGCTTCGACACGACGGTCAACACCGTCCTGGAATCGGTCAATAAAATCCGCGATACGGCCTTCTCCCACGACCGCGTCGCCGTCATCGAAGTCATGGGCCGTGAAGCCGGTTTCATCGCCCTCAACGCCGGCATGGCTTCCGGCGCCGAAGCGGTCCTGGTCCCGGAACATCCCGTCGATCTGGCTGCCCTCTGCCGTCACCTGGAAGAATCGCACCGCATGAAGAAACTGAGCAGCATCGTCATCGTCGCAGAAGGCGCTGCCAAAGGGGCGGACGTCGTCGATTATATCAAGGAACATACGTATTTGTCGCCGAATCTGACCGTCCTCGGCTACGTTCAGCGCGGCGGGGCCCCGTCGGCTTACGATGCCATCATGGCCGGCCGTTTCGCTCAGAAAGCCGTCGACAGCCTGCTGGCTGGCACGTATAACTGCGTCGTCGGCCTCATCGACAACCGCGTCGTAGCGACACCGTATTCGGAAGCCGAAGCCCTGCGCTATCCCATCGACGAAAACCTGTTCCACCTCGTCCATCTCCTGGGGAGATAGGCGTTCGTGGCTCGTAGTTTGTGGCTCCCTTGATAGGGGAGCTGTCAGCATAGCTGACTGAGAGGTTTGGAAAGAGGTTGTCGCATGAAGGTTCTCGCCGTCATGCGACAACTTTTTTTAGTGCAACGTCTCCGGCCCTTAAGGCCACCTCCAGCTCGGCGCTCCCTTTTGGCAACTGGCCTGCTCTTTCCTGCGGTCAGCACCTGACAGGTCCCAAAGGGCCTATGAAGGGAGACAGGGAAAATGCGTTGACATCTTATAAATATGCACGTATAATAGAGTAGCGTATATATTATCATATGTTATAGAGTGTCATTTAGAGGAGTGTTATCATGTCGTTTGATTTTAGTCTGATTTGGAACTCATTGCCCCTGTTGTTGGCAGGTGCCGGTGTCACTATTGAAATCACGGCAATCGCTGTCGGCCTGGGTTTCATTTTCGGCCTGATTACCAGTGTGTGCCGCTTGTCGGGCGTCAAGACTTTACAGGTCATTGCCGTCTGCTACGTCAATATTATCCGTGGTACGCCTATGCTGGTCCAGATTTTCCTGATTTATTTTGCCCTGCCGATGGTCATTGGCGAACGCATCAACCCCTTCGTCGCTGCCGTCGCTGCCTGCTCGATCAACAGTGGTGCTTACGTTTCGGAAATCTTCCGCGCCGGGATCCAGTCCGTTGATAAAGGCCAGATGGAAGCCGGCCGTTCCCTGGGCTTGTCGTGGATGCAGACCATGCGCTATGTCATCATGCCCCAGGCTTTTAAACACGTCATCCCGCCGCTGGGCAACGAATTTATTTCCATGACCAAGGAAACGTCCCTGGTTTCGGTCATCGGCTTTGAAGAATTGACCCGCCGCGGCCAGCTCATCATAGCCAAGACCTATGGTTCTTTTGAAATCTGGCTGACTGTCGCTGCTATTTACCTGGTCATGACTTTGACCATTGCCCGTCTCGTAAGCTATTTGGAACGGAGGTTCGCAACGGATGATAGAAATTAAAGGTTTGAAAAAAAGTTTTGGCAAGCACGAAGTCCTGAAGGGCATCGACTTGACCATTCAAGATAAAGAAGTCGTCGTCATCATCGGCCCGTCCGGTTCCGGCAAGAGTACGATCCTGCGCTGCATCAACTATCTGGAACAGCCGACGGCTGGGGAAATCATCGTCGACGGCATCAGCATGAGCGATGCCAAGAGCATCAACAATATCCGCAAGGAAGTCGGCATGGTTTTCCAGCGCTTCAATCTCTTCCCGCACATGACGGTCTTGCAGAACATCATCTTGTCGCCCATGAAGACCCGCGGTGAAAGCAAGGATGAAGCGACGAAGACGGCTATCCAGCTCTTGGAAAAAGTCGGCCTGGCCGATAAGAAAGACGCCTATCCCGAAACTTTGTCCGGCGGTCAGCAGCAGCGTGTGGCCATTGCCCGCGCCCTGGCCATGAAACCGAAGTTCATGCTCTTCGATGAACCGACATCGGCATTGGACCCGGAAATGGTCCGCGAAGTATTGGACGTCATCAAGAATTTGGCCAAAGACGGCATGTCCATGGCCATCGTCACCCACGAAATGGGCTTTGCCCGGGAAGTCGCCGATCGCGTCCTGTTCATCGACGAAGGGAAAATCCTGGAACAAGGGAAGCCGGATGACATCTTCTTCCATCCGAAAGAAGAACGGACGAAACTGTTCTTGTCGAAGATATTGTAGGAGAAGTGCGCCCTAGGGGGCGCACGCGGTTCGCAGGTCGCAGGTCGCAAGCTGCAGTAGGGGCTCGCACGTGGCGAGCCCGCTTCCGCATATGCACGATTTTCCTAACCAGTTTACTAGGAGAATCATCCAAATTCCAAACGGACCGCCCACGTGGCGACCCACATCAGACATCAAACTTTCAACTTAAAACTCAAAAAAAGGGCTGTCGCATTAAGCAATTTTTGCTTCGTGCGACAGCCCTTTTTGCCGTAGGGGTCGTCCCCAAGCTTTTTCAGCCCGTCGGGTGCCGACCCATGGAAGGCACCCGACGGTTGCTGAAACGGACAGCTGAGGATGGATGGCCCGCTTGTGGGAATTCCGCAACCTGATACCGCAGGCCGCCGATAAACCTCTCAGTCAGCTGCGCTGACAGCTCTCCTAGCAGGAGAGCCGGGCCGCCCTTTGGGACGGCCCCTACGATGCAGCCATCAGGCTGCGAGACCTAACCACTAGCCACTAGCCACGAACCACTGCTTTTTCAAAGGCTGTGCGGGCGGCGGTTATGGTTTTTTCGATGTCTTCGTCGCTGTGGACGCCGGAGACGAAGTTCGTTTCAAACTGGGACGGTGCCAGGTAGATGCCTTGTTCCAGCATGGACAGGAAGTAGCGCCGGAAGGCTTCCTGGTCACTGGCTTCGGATGTGGCATAGTTGGTGACCGGGACGGCGCTGAAGAAGACGCTGAACATGGTGCCGGCCCGATGGACCTGGACGGCGGCGCCGGCTTCGTCAGCAGCGGCTTTGAGGCCGTCTGTCAGGATTTTCGTTTTGGCGCAGGCTTTTTCGACGTAATCCGGGTCTTCCGTGATGATGCGCAGTGTTTCCAATCCGGCTGCCATGGCCAGGGGATTGCCGCTGAGGGTACCGGCCTGATAGACCGGGCCGGCCGGCGAGACGCAGTCCATGATGTCCTTGCGGCCGCCGTAGGCAGCGACGGGCAGGCCGCCGCCGATGATCTTGCCCAAGGTCGTCATGTCCGGGACGATGTCATAGATGCTCTGGGCGCCGTGCAGGGCCGTGCGGAAGCCGCACATGACTTCGTCGAAGATGAGGACTGTGCCGTGTTTCTTCGTTTCATCGCGCAGGAGCTGCAAGTAGCCGTCTTCCGGCAGGACCAGGCCCATGTTGCCGGCAATGGGTTCGACGATGACGGCGGCAATGTCGTCGCCGCAGCGGTCCATGAGTTCCCGGAAGGCGTCGGCATCGTTATAGGCGACGGTCAGCGTGTCTTTGGCCGTGCCGGCTGTGACGCCCGGGCTGTCAGGCTGACCGAAGGTAGCGGCGCCGGAACCGGCCTTGACCAGCAGGCTGTCGCCGTGGCCGTGATAGCAGCCGATGAATTTCACGATTTTATCGCGGCCCGTGTAGCCCCGGGCGACGCGGATGGCGCTCATCGTCGCTTCCGTACCGGAGTTGACCATGCGCAGTTTTTCGATGGACGGATAGATTTCTTTGACCAACTGGGCCAGCTGCGATTCAATCAGCGTCGGCGCACCATAGCTCGTGCCGCGGGTGGCCGCTTCCTGCAGGGCCTTGACGACGCGGGGATGGGCGTGGCCGACGATCATGGGGCCCAGGAACCGACGTAGTCGATATACTGGTTGCCGTCGATGTCGCAGATGGTACTGCCTTTGGTCCAGGCAATGAACGGCGGCGGGCAGCCGATGCGGTTATACGAGCGGACCGGGCTGTTGACGCCGCCCGGCATGAGGGTCTGCGCTTCTTCAAAAGCGGCAGCTGATTTTTCTAAGTGAAGCATGGAAAGGCCTCCTTATTCTTTGATGTCTAAATTGAAGATGTTCCGCAGTTCGCGGACGACCCGGTCTTCGTCAGGCGTGTTGGCTGCTTCGACCGTGCGGCGCAGGGGAGCACGCAGGATTTTGCGGACCAGGATATGGGATAAGTTCTCGACGACGCGGAACTGGTCATCGGTCAGTTCGGGCAGTTTGTTGCGGGCTCGTTTGACGAAATGGCGCCGTGTCCGTTCAGCCTGCTGGGACAGGCTGAGGACGACGGGACGGACCGACAGGTATTGATAGCGTTCAATCATGGTGTTCACGGCTTCGTCGACGATATAGCTGGCGGCTACGGCTTCGCGCTGGCGCGTAGCTTCGTTGTCGTGGACGACTTCCTGAAGGTCGTCGATGTTGTATAAGGTGACGCCGGGCAGACGGGTCACGGCCGGGTCGACGTCGCGCGGTACGGCGATGTCGATGAGCAGCAGGGGCCGGCCCTGGCGTAGTTCCTGGAAGCGCTGCAGCCGGGGGACGGTGATGACGTAGTGCGGTGCCCCCGTCGAGGCGATGATGATGTCGACGTCGGAGACGACGGACTGGACTTCTTTATAGTGGACGGCCTGGCCGCCGACGTCAGCGGCCAGTTCCTGGGCCCGTTCCAGATGGCGGTTGACGATGTACAGTTTCCCGGCGCCTTTGCCTAAGAAATTCTGCGCCGTCAGGCGGGCCATCTGGCCGGCGCCGTAGAGCAGGAGATTCCGGCCAGACAGGGAGCCGAGCTGTTTTTCGGCCATCTGGACGGCTGTATAGCTGACGGATACGGCGTTGTAGGCAATGTGCGTTTCCGTCCGGACCCGCTTGCCCGTGGCGATGGCCTGCTGGAAGAGCATGTTCAGGATGGCACTGGTCGCGCCGTTTTCGTGGGCCATGACGTAGGCCTGTTTGACCTGGCTGAGGATCTGACCTTCGCCGAGGACCAGCGAGTCCAGGCTGGCAGCGACGTTGAACAAGTGGTGGATGCAGGCTTTTCCCGTATAGATGTAGAAATAGGACGGTTCATAAGCCGGACGGCCGGCTGCGTCGAGGAAGAAGTCGCGCAGGGCCTGTTCATTATCGCGCACGTCGTCGACGACGGCATAGACTTCGGCGCGGTTGCACGTCGACAGGATGACGGCTTCGCGCAGGCCGCCGTAATCGTCGAGATGCTGCAGGGCGTCGTGGATGGCGTCGGGTGTCATAGTGAAGTGTTCCCGGATGGCGACGGGGACGGTCTTATGATTGAGGCCGAGGATGACGAGGTCCATTTTATGCCTCGACTTCGCCGTTTTTCAGCCACTTGGCAACGTCGACGGCGTGGTAGGTGATGATGATATCGGCGCCGGCGCGTTTCATGCTGGTCAGTTCTTCCATGACGATGCGTTTTTCGTCGATCCAGCCGTTGCGGGCTGCGGCTTTGACCATGGCGTATTCGCCGCTGACGTTATAGGTCGCAATGGGGCGCTGGCAGCGCTGGCGGGCCTGATAGACGATATCCAGGTAGGAAAGGGCCGGTTTGACCATGATGATGTCGGCGCCTTCTTCCAGGTCGAGGTCGATTTCCTTCATGGCTTCGCGGCCATTGGCCGGGTCCATCTGGTACTGGCGGCGGTCGCCGAAGTGCGGTGCCGAATCGGCGGCGTCGCGGAAGGGGCCGTAGAAGCCGGATGCGTATTTGGCGGCATAGGACATAATAATCGTATTGATGAAGCCTTCTTCGTCCAGGGCCTGACGAATGGATGCGATGCGGCCGTCCATCATATCCGACGGGGCGACGATATCGGCACCGGCTTCGGCCTGGCTGACGGCGACTTTGTTGAGCAGCTTCAGCGTCGCGTCGTTATCGACGTAGTGGTCTTTGACCTGACCGCAGTGGCCGTGGTCCGTGTACTGGCAGAGGCAGACGTCGCCGACGATGACCATGTCCGGCAGGGCTTTCTTGATGGCGCGGATGGCACATTGGACCGGGCTCTGCGGGTCCCAGGCGCTGGAGCCGATTTCGTCTTTATAAGCCGGCAGGCCAAAGACTTCGATAGCCCGCAATCCCAAGGCATAGATGTCTTCGGCCAGGCGTACGGCGTTGTCTACGGACAGGTGATAACAGCCGGGCATGCTGGGGATTTCTTCTTTGACATTCGTGCCGGGGACGACGAAGATAGGATAAATCAAATCGTTGAGACATACATGGTTTTCCCGGACCATAACGCGCAGGGGAGCAGAAAGGCGCAGGCGGCGGGGGCGTAAGGTATTCAATTTCATGACTTTTGGATTCTCCAATCTGTAATACATTCAGCCAGACCGGCTGTGGTGTAGGTCTGGGCTGTGATTATTTTTTTCAGGCCTGCTTCCTGGCAGGTGCGGGCCGTGATGGGACCGATGCAGGCAATGGTGATGTCGTCGAGGACGTCGGTCGGGGCCTGGTTCAGGGCCAGGAAGTTCTGGACGGCCGACGAACTGGTGAAGGTCACAACGTCGACGGCCCGGCGCGTCAAGAGATCCGTCAGGGTCTCGCTGTTTTCGCTGGCTGCGACGGTACAGTAGGCCTGGCAGATGTCGACGACGGCACCCCAGCGGCGCAGGGTGTCAGGCAGGACAGACCGGGCTTCTTTGGCCCGCGGGATGAGGATGCGTTCTTTTCCCGACAAATGAGCCTCCAGAGCGGCGGCCAGGTCTTCGGCACAGTAGGCGTCGGGGACGACGTCGGCGCGAAGGCCGTACCGGTTCAGGGCCTCGGCCGTAGCGCTGCCGATGGCGGCCAGTTTGGCCCGGCCCAGGGCCCGGCTGTCGCGGCCGTGGTGCTGGAGGCGGTGGAAAAAGGCATCGACGCCGTTGGTGCTGGTGAAGATGACCCAGTCATAGCTGGCTAATCGGCCGATGGCTTCGTCCAGGGCCTGATAATCGTCAGTCGGCGGCGTGATGCGGATGGTCGGGACTTCCAGGCAGCGGGCGCCCAGTTCTTCCAGGCGGTGTGTCAAGGCCGGTGCCTGGGCATGGGTCCGGGTGACGGCGATGGTCAGGCCGAAGAGGGGCTTGGTATCGAACCATTGCATGGACGGACGCAGGGCGACGACGTCGCCGACGATGAAGACAGCTGGTGCCTGGAAGTGGCAGGCTGCCGCTTTTTCAGCGATGTCGCCAACCGTGGCTACCAGCGTTTCCTGGTCGGCCTTGGTGCCCCAGCGGACTAGGGCGGCCGGCGTGGAAGCCGGGCGGCCGTAGGTGATGAGCTGTTTGGTAATGGATGGCAGGTTGTGGACGCCCATGAGGAAAATCAGGGTATCTACGGCCGTCGCCAGTTTGTCCCAGTGAATCGATGAATGGCCCTTGGTCGGGTCTTCGTGGCCTGTGACGACGGCAAAGGAAGAGGCCGCCGTCCTATCGGTCACGGGGATGCCGGCATAAGCCGGTGCGCCGATGGCCGATGTGACGCCTGGGATGATTTCAAAGGGCAGGCCGGCGTCGTGAAGGGCCCGGCTTTCTTCACCGCCGCGGCCGAAGACGAAGGGGTCGCCGCCTTTGAGGCGGACGACGGTCTTGCCTTCTTTGGCTTTGGCAATGAGCAGGTCGATGATTTTGTCCTGCGATAACGTATGGTCAGCGGCTTTTTTGCCGACGTAGATTTTTTCAGCACCTGGCGGGGCGAATTCTAAAAGGCGCGGATCGGCCAAGTAGTCGTAGATGACGACGTCGGCCCGGCCCAGGACTTCCTGGCCCCGCAGGGTGAGCAGGCGGTAGTCGCCGGGACCGGCGCCGGTGAGATAAACGATACCGTTCATGGAAAACCTCCTTAGTAAGTCGGCGTAATGCCTAAATCGGTGAGGATGCGGCGGCCGCCGTCATCGAGGAGCGTACAGGCCGCTTCTTTGCCGATGGCAGCGCTGTCGGCGACGGGACCTTGCGTCGTCGTGCGGCAGACCTGGCTGCCGTCTGGGGCGGCGATGATGCTCTGTAAGGTCAGCGTCCCGTTCCGGACCGTGCCGTAGACGCCGACCGGAACCTGGCAGCTGCCGTTGATGGCGGCCAGGAAGGCCCGTTCTGCTGTCGCAGCGGCGGCCGTGTCCTGGTCGTTGAGGAAAGCCAGTGCCTGCCTCAGTGACATATCGTCGGCGCGGGTTTCGATGGCCAGGGCTCCCTGGCCGACGGCAGGAATCATGGTCGTGACCGGCAGGAGCTGGCAGATGCGGTCGGCCCGGCCCAGGCGCTGCAGGCCGGCTTCGGCCAGGATGATGGCGTCGTATTGACCGTCATCGAGCTTTTTCAGGCGCGTATCGACGTTGCCCCGAAGGTCGCTGACGACCAGGTCCGGCCGGGTGTGGAGCAGCTGGGCTCTGCGGCGCAGGCTCGATGTGCCGATGCAGGCGCCGGCCGGCAGGGATTCCAGGGTGGCATACGTATTGGAAACGAAGGCGTCGTGGACGTGGTGGCGGGCCGTGATGGCTGCCAGGCAGAGGCCGTCCGGGACGTCGGCTGGCAGGTCTTTCAGGCTGTGGACGGCCAGGTCGATGGTGCCGTCCAGGAGGCGCCGTTCCAATTCCGTCGTAAACAGCCCCTTGCCGCCGATGCGGGCTAAGGGGACGTCTAGGATTTTATCGCCTTGCGTGACGATATGCTGGAGCTGGACGGACAGCTCCGGGTCGTGGCGGCGCAGGGCGTCGGCGACGTAGTTGGCCTGCCACAGGGCCAGCTGGCTGCGCCGCGTACCGATGGTCAGATTACGTTTCATGGTTTTTCCTTTCCCAGGCGGCCAGCCGATCCCGGAGCAGGGCGCTGGCTGCGTCGATTTCGTTATTGTCTACCAGGGCCATGACGTCGTCCGTCAGGGCCTGGCGCCAGAAGGCCTGGCGGTCCCGGCTGGTCGGAAGGACGGACTGCCCTTGGCGGCGGATAGCTGCTAATTCAGCGAGCCAGCGGCCATAGCGTTCGTCGAAGTGCTGTTCCAGTTGCTTCCGGAGCCAGCGCGACAGCGCCGGTGCCTTGCCGTTGGTGGAAATGGTGAGCTGCAGGTCGCCCTGGCGGACGATGGACGGCAGGGTGAAGTTGCACAAATCCGGGACGTCACAGACGTTGAGCAGTTTCCCCTGGGCTTTGGCAGCAGCTGCGACGGCGTGGCTGACGGCTTCGTTGTCAGTGGCACAGATGATGAGGAAGAAGGTTGACTCATCACCGGCCTGGTATGTCCGCGGCTGCCAGGTCAGGTGGTGGCTTTCGGCCAGTTCCTGCAGCGGCCGGGTCAGGGACGGGGCAATGACCGTCACGGCAGCCCCTTCGGCCAGCAGGCGGCAGACCTTGCGTTCGGCGACGGCGCCGCCGCCGAGGACCAGACAGGACTGGCCGTTGAGATCGAGGTTGATTGGATACATAAGAGGAACTCCCTTTCAAAGTTGTACGCTTCTTATTATACCATTATAACTATAACGGAAAAAAGCTGTAGTAAATACAATATTTTATGAATGAAAAAGGAGCTGTCGCATCGCGACAGCTCCTTTTTAGAAGTCAGCGGCTAGCTGTTAGCCGTTAGCAGATGGCTTTAAATTTAAAGCCGTTGTCTATAAACTGCAAATTCCAAATGGTGACCCCTACACTCAAAAACTGCTTTGCGTGCAATAAAAAGAGCAACCTCTCAGTCAGCTTCGCTGACAGCTCTCCTATGAAGAGAGCCAGTGGGGCACGAGAGCGGGCCGCCCTTTGGGACGGCCCCTACGATTTCTTATCCCTACGAGCCCTTAGCGGATGAAGTTGGTCATGATTTTGGCTTCTGTTGCCGGGGCTTCGATGCCTGCTTTTTTGCCGGCTTCGATGCATTTCAGGATCCAAGCCATGTTGCGGCCGAGGGTACGCATGATCTGCAAGCCTTCTTCGTCTTTCTTGACTTCTTCCGGTGTGTTGCCGTGGACCATGGGCCAGTAGTTGGATGCGACGCTGACCATCTGGTGATAAGCCAGGTATTTATTGAGGACGTCCAGCGTTGCCGTCGTGCCGGCACGGCGGGCCGAAGCGACGGTGGCGCCGACTTTATGGGTCAGGGCAGCGCCGGCTTTGCCAGCCAGTTTATCCATGAAGGAGATGATTTCACCAGACGGCGAAGCCCAGTAGACCGGCGAGCCGATGACCAGGCCGTCAGCAGCCTTCATTTTTTCAGCGACAGCGTCGACGGTAGCATCGTCGGGAACGGCGTGGACGATTTCAGCATCGATACCGTTTTCTTTGAGCGTGTCGGCGACGACGGATAAAGCCGTATACGTGCAGCCCTTTTCACGGCGGCTGCCATTTAACAAGATAACTTTCATGGGAATCCCTCCTGTAAATATCATGATTACATATAGAGATGATAGAAAACTACCATTCTTGCAAAGATACTATAGCACAGAAAGGGCAAAAAAGCAAATATGCAGGCCGCAGTTCGCAAAACCAGCGGCTAGCCGCTAACTGCTAACGGCTGGTTTTTCCCCAGACGCATAGGGTACCCTACTTCTATGATATAAAAATATCAAAATATAAAATTTAAAATGATATTTTTATTGCATTTAGTCAACGGGAATGGTATCATAAAGTCATCGAAAAGATTCCTTACCAAGCTACGTGAAAGGGAGTATGACTCATGAATATCATTACGCCTATGGATTCGGCGAACCAGAAAGTATGGATCGGCGTCGATGTCGGTACGACCGGGGTCCGGGCCATTGCTTATACGGAAGACGGGACCAACGTCTGCTCGTCGGAAGCCTTTTATCCGCTGTTGACACCTCATCCGGACTGGGCTGAAGAAAGCCCGCTCCAGATCCTCGAAGCCGTCCAGGAAGTCATCAGTAAGACGGCGGCTCAGCTGCGTTATAAGAACAAAGAACTGGCAGGCATCGCCTTGAGTACGGTCATGCACAGTTTTGCCGGCCTCGATGAAGGCAGAGAGCCCCTCATGGACATGCAGACCTGGGCAGACAGCCGCAGTGCGGCCATCGTCCGGGAGATGAAGAAAGACGAAGCCTTGTGCCGCTCCTTTTATGAACGGACGGGCTGCCCCATCCACGCCTGCTATCCCCTGGCCAAGATCATCTGGCTGCGCCAGAATCAGCCGGAACTCTTCCGCCAGATGCGCTATGTGGGCTCGCTGAAGGATTATTTATTCTATCATTTGACTGGCCAATGGGTCATCGATAAGTCTGCTGCCAGCACGAGCGGCATGTACAACGAACAGACTCTGGATTGGGACGATGAAATCCTGGCCTATGCCGGTATCACCAAGGACCAGCTGCCGCCTGTCGTATCGACGACGTACAGCCAGGGGCTCTGTGAAGAAGCGGCCAAAGCCCTGCGCCTGCCTGTTGGCCTTCCCGTCGTCATCGGCGCTACTGACGGCGTCCTGGTCAATGTCGGCATCGGAGCCGTCGAACCGGGCCAGCTCAGCGGGACCATCGGGACCAGCGGCGCCCTGCGCATGCTGACCCGCCAGCCTAAGACAGACCCGCAGATGCGCACGTGGTGCTATAACCTGACCGACGACATGTGGGTCGCCGGCGGGGCCATCAACAACGGCGGCATGATTCTGCGGTGGGTCCGCGACAAGATCTGCCATTACGGCGGCAGTGCCCTGGAAACGCTGGACATCGACCCTTATGACCTGATGACCATGAAGGCAGAACACGTCGATGCCGGCGCCGACGGCCTCATCTGCCTGCCGTATTTCACGGGTGAACGGGCGCCGTACTGGAATTCGGAACTGCGGGGCATGTTCTTCGGCTTTTCTCTAAATCACAGCCGGTCCCACATGATCCGCGCCGTCATGGAAGGCATCTGTTACAGCCTGAACAGCGTCATGGCAGCTCTCAAGGAATTCGGTGACGTCAAGGACATCCGCGTCAGCGGCAGTTTCACCAAGTCGAAACTGTGGCTCCAGATTTTATCAGACGTCCTCAACCAGCCCATTACCCTGCCGGACAACAGCGAAGGCGCTGCCTTCGGGGCGGCTGTGCTGGGCTTCATTTCCAGCGGCAGGTTGAAGAGCATCGCCGATACGGCCGACCTGGTCCACGCCAAGAAGGTGTATACGCCTATGGAAGAAAACGTTGCCGTCTATCAGCAGCTCTATGACATCTTCGTCCGGCTCTATCATAACTTGCAGCGCGAATTTGCCGACATCACGGCATATCAGCAGAAATTATAATTTCCAGTGAAAAGGAGCGATTGCTATGGCACTTCACGATATTGGCGTCGTCGGCATGGCCGTCATGGGCAGTAACCTGGCCCTGAATATGGCCGACCACGGCTATGACGTTTCGGTTTACAACTATACGCCGGGCTTGACGGAACAGTTCCTCCAAGAACGGCCTCATGAAAAGATTACGGGCTACTTCGAGCTGAAAGATTTCCTGGCTTCCCTGAAGCGGCCGCGCAAGGTCATGCTCATGATCATGGCCGGCGCTCCCGTGGACAGCATGCTCGACCAGCTGCTGCCTCTCCTCGATACGGGGGACATCATCATCGACGGCGGCAATTCCTATTTCGGCGATACGCGCCGCCGCTACGACCGTTGCAGGGAAGACGGCATCCACTTCTACGGCATGGGGATTTCCGGTGGGGAAACGGGGGCCCGCCGCGGCCCGGCCATCATGCCTGGCGGCAATAAGGAAACGTACCCGGAAATCCAGCCCATTTACGAGGCCATTGCCGCTAAAGCCGCTGACGGCAAGCCGTGCTGCACGTATATCGGCGAAGACGGTGCCGGCCACTATGTCAAGATGGTCCACAACGGCATCGAATACGCCGACATGCAGCTCATTGCCGAAGCCTATTTGCTGCTCAAATACGTCGGCGGTTACGACAACGCCGCTATTTCCAAGATTTTCCATGAATGGAACCAGGGCGAGTTGAAAAGCTTCCTCATCGGCATCGCTGCAGACATCTTCGCTGAAGACGACGAAGCCGGCGGACAGGTCCTGGATAAGATCGTCGACGCTGCCGGTCAGAAGGGGACAGGCCGCTGGACGAGTATCGAGTCGATGAAACAAGGCGTCGATATTTCCATGATCACCGCAGCCTGCAATGCCCGCGTCATGTCCAATGCACTGGGCCGTGCGAAAGCCCAGGCCTGCATCGAAATGCCTGCCTTGTCCCATCAGCACGGTGACGACTTCGTCGAAGCCGTCCGCCAGAGCCTCTATGCGGCGAAAATCGTCGCTTATGCCCAGGGCTTTTCCCTCTACAAGAGCGCGTCGGAAACGTATGACTGGCACCTCGATTACGGCGCTATCGCTTCTATTTTCCGGGCTGGCTGCATCATCCAGGCCGAATTCCTGACCAAGATTACCGAAGCCTATGACAAGAATCCGGACCTGGACAATCTCTTGTTCGATGACTTCTTCCTGGCAAAGATTAACGCCAATCAGGGCGCCCTGCGGCAGATCATCGGCCTGGCCATCGCCAACGGCCTGCCTATCCCGGCTTTTTCGGCAGCCCTGCAATACCTCGATGCCTACAGCAGTCCCCAGGTCGGGGCCAACCTCATCCAGGCCCTGCGCGACTACTTCGGCGCCCATACGTTCCAGCGCGTCGATAAAGAAGGCACTTTCCATCATCATTGGCACGAGCACTATACAAAATAAAGGAGGCTTCTCATTATGCCACTCGTCATCCTAGCCATTGGCATTCTTGTCTTATTTTTCCTCATCGTCAAAGTAAAACTCAATAGTTTCCTGGCTTTGCTCCTCGTCGCCGGCGCCGTCGGCCTGGCTGAAGGCATGCCTATCGACAAGCTCATCCCGACCATTGAAAAGGGGCTGGGCGGTACCCTAGGCGGCCTGGCCATCGTCGTTTCTTTCGGCGCCATGCTGGGCAAGCTCATGGCTGAAAGCGGCGGCGCTCAGCGCATCGCCATGACGCTGATCAACGTCTTCGGCCGGGAAAACGTCAAATGGGCCGTCTGCCTGACAGGCTTCATCGTCGGTATCGCCTTGTTCTATGAAATCGGCTTTGTCCTGCTCATTCCTTTAGTCTTCACCATTGCCGCAGAAGCCAAGATTCCTCTGCTGGAAGTCGGTATCCCTATGGCTGCGGCCTTGTCGGTCACCCACGGCTTCCTGCCGCCTCATCCGGGCCCGACAGCTATTTCCATCATCTATAATGCCGATATCGGCACGACCCTGGTCTATGGCGCTATCATCGCCATCCCGACGGCCATCGTCGCCGGTCCGCTGTACTGCACGCTGACGCGCGACATCAATCCGGAAATCCCCAAGGGCATGTACAACCCGAAAATCTTTAAAGACGACGAAATGCCCGGCTTCGGCATCTCCGTCTTCACGGCGCTGGTCCCGGTCATCCTCATGGCCGCTTCGGCGATTGCCAAATTGACTATGGGTGCCGATGTCCCGGCCCGTCACGTCCTGACCTTCTTCGGCCAGCCGGATATCGCCCTGACTATTTCCGTCGCCATCGCTATCTATACCTTCGGCCTGGGACGGGGTAAATCCATGGAAGACGTCATGAAGACGGTCCAGGATGCCGTCCTGACCATTGCTATGATCTTGCTCATCGTCGGCGGTGGCGGTGCCTTGAAACAGGTCCTCATCGACAGCGGTGTCGGCACGTATATCGGCAACCTCGTCGCCGGTTCTGATTTATCGCCGCTGCTCCTGGCCTGGCTGGTCGCTGCCGTCATCCGCACGGCCTGCGGTTCGGCTACGGTTGCAGCCCTGACAGCCGGCGGTATCGCAGCGCCTATCTGCGCCGTCACCGGTGCCAATCCGGAACTGATGGTCCTGGCAACCGGCGCCGGTTCGCTCATCTTCAGCCCGCCGAATGACCCCGGTTTCTGGCTCTTCAAGGAATTCTTCGGCCTGACAGTCAAACAGACGGTCCGCACGTGGTGCGCTTTGGAAACGATCATCGCCGTCATGGGCCTGGCCGGTGTCCTTGTATTGAACATCTTTGTAGGCTAAAATAAAAGTAAATACAGAAGTGGGAGGGAAGACAATGGAAGAAACGAAACTCCAGTTATTTCCTGTCCTGCGCAGTGCATACGGCGGTCTGACCAAGTCAGAGCGCCGTATTGCCGATTATATCGTCGATCATACGGACGAGGTCATGGAACAGACCGTTTCGGACCTGGCCGTTCATGCGCAGAGTTCGGAAATCACTATTTCCCGGTTTTGCAAGAAATTGGGATGCAGCGGCCTGAAGGAATTGAAGCTCATGCTGGCTGCGGAATTATCGGCGGCGCCGCAGAAGGCCTTCCACGACATCCAGACCGGCGATAGCGGACGGGACGTAGCGGCCAAGGTCTTTGCCAATATTGCCGAAGGATTGCAGGATACGCTGAGCCTCCTCGATTATGGCGCTCTCGATGCGGCGGCCCGGCTGCTCTTGAAAGCCCAGCGCATCTACGTCTTTGGCTTTGGCAACTCGGCGACGGTCTGCATGGATATGGCCACGCGTTTCCTGCGCCTGGGACTGGCTATCCGGGAGTATGCCGACTCCCATATGCAGGTCACGGCGGCGGCCTGATGACGGCCGACGATGTGGTCATCGCCGTATCCCATAGCGGGGCGTCGAAGGAACTATTGCAATCGGTCCAGGCCGCCAGGGAGAACGGGGCCAAAGTCATCGTCATCACCAGCCATGGCCAGTCGCCTTTGGCTGCGTTAGCCGATATCTGCCTGTGCGGCATGGGGCGCGAAGTCCAGTACACGTCAGAAGCCGGGGCGTCGCGCCTGATCCACATGGCCATCGGCGATGTCCTCTATACGCGCGTGGCCATGCAGGAAAAGGCGGTCTTTCAGGACAATATGGAAAAGATGCGCCGCGAAATCGTCAAAAAGCGGCAGCACTGATTTTGGCTACGAAAATCGGCCGTTCTGTGGTACAATAAAACTGTTCTTATTGCAAACAGAGGAAGGATGATTAGCAGGTGAAGAAATTCTTGGAAATGGCGACTATCGTCGAGAATGAAGCCATTATTCCTGAAGTATGGAAAATGGTATTCCATGCACCGCAGATTGCCCGGGAAGCGCAGCCCGGCCAGTTTGTCAATGTCCATCACGATGGGGGACAGACCTTTTTGCGCCGGCCTTTTGGCATCGTCGATGCCGATGCCGAAACGGGTCATGTCACCATCATTTACCGCCTGGTCGGCAAGGGCACAGAAGAAATGAAGGGCCTGCGCAGCGGTGACGCATTGAGCGTCGAAGGGCCCCTGGGCGAAGGCGTCTTTACGACAACGCCGGGCCAGGTCCTGCTGGCCGGCGGCGGTGTCGGCCTGGCTCCGCTCATCTTTTTGGCTAAGCGCCTGGACCATCCCATCGTGCTCGTTGCCGGCAAGACGGCGGCTGAAACGTTCTGGACCAAGTTCTTTGAACCCTATGCCGGCCAGATTTACGTGACCACTGACGACGGCTCCCTGGGTATCAAGGGCTTTGCCGTCGATGCCCTGCCGCAGATCTTTGCAGAACACGCCATCGACCGCGTATCGGTCTGCGGGCCGACGGTCATGATGAAGACCATCGCCCAGGCGTCGGCCAAAGCCGGCGTCGCCTGTGAAGTGTCCATGGAAAAGCGGATGGCCTGCGGTATCGGCGTCTGCCTGGGCTGCACCTTTGAAAGCCAGCTCGACGGCAAACGCTATAAAGTCTGTGCCGACGGCCCCGTATTTGACGCGAAGGAGGTCTTTGCATGATCAGCGAACGCATTGCCGTCCAGTTTGCCGGTATTTCCATGAAGACACCGGTCATGGGAGCATCGGGGACCTTTGGATTTGGCGTAGAATACAGTGATTTTCTCGACCTCGATCACGTCGGGGCCATTATTTCCAAGGGCATCACGCCGCTGCCGCGGCCGGGCAATCCCGGCGTCCGCGTGGCCGAAACGCCGGCAGGGATGCTCAACTGCATCGGCCTGGAAAATCCCGGCGTCGAAGTCTTCAAGCGGGATATCCTGCCCAAGGTCCAGCAGGCCTGCCAGACGCCGCTCATCGTCAATATATCGGCCGGGACTGCCGAAGAATACGGCGAATTGGCAGCTCAGCTCGACGTCGACGGCGTGGCTGCCCTGGAAGTCAATATTTCCTGTCCTAACGTCAAAGAAGGGGGCATCGTCTTCGGGACCCAGCCGGAAGCGGCTGCGGCTGTGACGCGCAGTGTCAAGGACCATACCTGGAAACCGGTCATCGTCAAACTGTCGCCAAACGTCACGGACATTACGGTCATGGCTAAAGCCGTCGAAGCGGCCGGTGCCGATGCCGTATCGCTCATCAATACCCTGACGGGCATGGCCATCGACATCAAGACCCGCCGCCCCTTGCTGGGCAATATCACCGGCGGCCTGTCCGGCCCGGCTGTCAAGCCCGTCGCCCTGCGCATGGTATGGCAGACGGCTCAGGCCGTATCCATCCCCATCCTCGGCCTGGGCGGCATATCGACCTGGCAGGATGCCGTCGAATTCATGCTGGCCGGTGCCAGTGCCGTCGCCGTCGGCGCCCATAACTTCGTCGACCCCAGAGCCGTCGAAACCATCGCCGAAGGCCTGGACCAGTATTGCCGAGAAGAAGGCATCGAACATATACAGGATATTGTAGGGGCATTGGAGATTCGTGGCTAGTGGCTAGGGATTAGCAGTCAGCGGTCAGCCGTCAGCAGTTAGCCGCGGTCCCATGGACCGCTTTGTAGGGGCCGTCCCAAAGAGCGGCCCGTTGTGGGAATCCCATTCACGAGCTGCCCTGGATATACGCCAAGACATTTATATACCCATTTGCGTGGACGGGCGCCCCACGGGGCGCCCCTACAGAAAAAAGGAGCTGTCGCATGTGCAACAGCTCCTTTTTTCTATTATTTATTTCTTATTCTTTTTTCGTGATGCGAAGTCGCCGCCGGCCTGGATGACGTTGACGACGACGATGAGGATGATGATCGTCGCCAGCATGACGTCGGGACGGAATCGCTGGTAGCCATAGCGGATGGCGATGTCCCCGAGGCCGCCGCCGCCGATGGCGCCGGCCATGGCCGATGCTCCGATGAGGTTGACGATGAGGACGGTGATGTTATTGATGATCGTCGGCAAGGCTTCGGGAATGAGGACCTTGCGGATGATCTGGAACGGCGTAGCCCCCATGGATTCGGCCGCTTCGACGAGGCCGAAGTCGACGTCGCGGATGGACGTTTCGACGAGACGGCTCAGGAAGGGGATGGCGACGATGGTCAAGGGGACGCAGGCTGCCGTCGTACCGATGGACGTGCCGGCAATGAGACGCGTCAGCGGGATGATGGCGACCATGAGGATGATGAACGGGATGGAACGGATGATGTTGACGATCGTGCCAAGAATTTGATTGATGAAGCGGTTTTCCAGGATATGGCCCTTGCTGGTCGTGACCAGGGTGATACCCAGGGGAATGCCGATGATACCGCCAATGACCGTGGCGACGGCGACCATGTAGAACGTTTCTTCAATGCCTTGGAGCATTAACTTAATGATTTCTTGGGACATAACCTAAAACCTCACTTCCAATCGGTAATGTTTTGATGTACGAGAATGCCTTGGCCTGTGTTTCCATATCGCCCATGATGACGACGATGAGGTAGCCGAACGGTTCATCCTGGATGTAGTCGATGTTGCCGTAGAGGACGCTGACTTCGACGTTGAATTTGCGGACGATGTCGGCGACGACGGGGTCGCTGGTCGCAGCGCCTTTGAAGCGCAGGCGGACGAGCATGTAGCGGTCCGGCGACGGCTGGTCGGTGACACCCAGGTTCTTGATGCCTGCCGGCAGTTCCATATTGATGATGGACGTGACGAAATCTTTCATGGTCTGGGACTGAGGATTGGTGAAGATGTCGACGACGCGGCCCATTTCCTTGATGACACCGCTTTCGATGACGGCGACGCGATGGCAGATTTCCTTGACGACGGCCATTTCATGGGTGATGACGACGATAGTGATGCCCAGGCGTTTATTGATGTCCTGGAGCAGTTCCAGGATGGATTTCGTCGTCTGCGGGTCCAGGGCCGACGTGGCTTCGTCGCAGAGCAGGATTTTCGGATCGCTCGCCAGGGCACGGGCAATGCCGACGCGCTGTTTCTGGCCGCCTGAGAGCTGGGACGGATAGTTGCCGGCCCGGTCGCTGAGGCCGACCAGGTCGAGGAGGGAAGCGACTTTCTTTTCGATGACGTCTTTGGAAGCGCCGACGAGTTCCAGCGGGAAGGCAATGTTTTCGGCAACCGTACGGGATGATAAGAGATTGAAGTGCTGGAAAATCATGCCGATGTTCTTGCGTTCTGCCCGCAGCTGGGATTCATTCATCTTGGTCAAATCCTTGTCGTCGATGATGACCTGGCCGCTCGTCGGTTTTTCTAACATATTGATGCAGCGGACCAGCGTCGATTTGCCGGCACCGCTCTTGCCGATGATACCGAAGATCTCGCCGTCGTCGATGGTCAGGTTGATGCCTTTCAGGGCCTGGACCTGTGCGGCGCCGCCGTAGGTCTTGGTAATATTTTTCAGTGTAATCACAGTATCAACTCCTCAAAATAGGCGTAACTAGAGAAAGCAACCACAAAAAAAAGGCCGTCATGCAGATGACGGCCGTATATACGGTTTCATTTCATCTGTCGGAATGTTCCGTTGGAATTGGCACCTTCCCGATAGGGGGTTGCCGCAGCGTCATCGGGCCAGTCCCTCAGCTGCTCTGGATGAAGGGTATATGGTTGTTGTGTCTTATAATAGCACGGATGGCCGGGATTGTCAATGGAAAATCGTTATTGCGCCCAGTCGCCATCGGTAAAGACCGGCACCGTCGTGCCGTCGGCCCTGGTCCCGGTGATGGTCAGGTCCGGCGAGCCGACCATGAAGTCGACGTGGATCATGGAGTCGTTGAGGCCGGCTGCGGCGACAGCATCTTTGTCCATATCAGCACCGCCAGCCAGGCAGGTCGGGTACGATGCGCCCAGGGCCAGGTGGCACGAGGCGTTTTCGTCGAAGAGTGTTTCATAGAAGAGGATACCCGACAGGGAAATGGGCGAATGATAGGGGATGAGGGCTACTTCGCCGAGGCGGCAGGCGCCGTCGTCGATGGCGATGAGTTTCTTCAGGACGTCTTCGCCCGTTTCGGCGGCAGCGTCGATGACTTTGCCGTCTTTGAAGGTCAGGTGGAATTTGTCGATGAGGTTGCCGTTATAGACCAGGGGCTTGGTGCTGTAGACCGTGCCGTTGACCGCATCTGCCTTGGGGGCCGAATAGATTTCTTCCGTCGGGATGTTGGCATTGAACAGCAGGTGGTCCGCCGTTTCTTCCATGCCGCCCTGCCAGATATGACCGGCCGGCAGGCCGATAGTCAGGTCCGTTCCCAGGCCGTTCGTATAGTGCAGGCTGGTGAAATGCTGGTCCGTCATCCAGGTCCGGCGCTTCTTCAATTCGGCCAGATGGGCGTCCCAATCGGCCAGGGCATCGGCACCGTCGGCACGGGACGACTGGAGGATTTGCTTCCACAAGGCTTCGTAAGCGGCGGCTTCGTCGAGGTCCGGATAGAGCAGTTTGGCCCAGACGGCACTGGGGACGGCGGCGACGAGCCACGTCGTCTTCGAGGCCATCATGCCGTCGATGTATTCCTTCAAGGCTTCATTCTGGGCTTTCTGCTGGGCAAAGATTTTATGGGTGTCGATGCTGTCCATGAGGTACGGATTCGCCGAGATGAGGCTGAGGAAGGCCGCTTTCTTATGGTAATAGTAAAGGCTGAAATCGCGGCGCCAGTCCGGCAGGGACTCGAAATACTGCAAATCTTCGTGTTCGTAGCGCAGGCGGGCCAGGTCGTCAGACCGCCAGTTGCAGACGACCTGGGCGGCGCCGGCCGTATAGGCCTCTTTCGTCAGGAGGGCGACGAAGTCGTGCGATTCGACAGGGGCATTGATGACCAGGGTCTGACCTTTCTGGAGATTCAGGCCCTTCTGCAAGAGGACGCGGGCATAAGCCGTTAATTGTTTGGTAGTTGGCATAAAATCACTCCTTAGTAGATGAGGATAGGACAGGGACTTTCCAGGCCGTATGCTTCCACAAGCGCCAGTTCAGGGCGCTGGCATTGATGGCCAGGCTGATAATGAGGCTGATCCAATAGCCATAGGGCCCGTAGGACGTGACGTGGGCCATGGCATAGCCCATAGGGATGCTGATGAGCCAGTAGGTCACGAAAGCGACGTAAGTGATGATCCTGACGTCCTTATAGCCGCGCAGGATGCCCTGGACCGGCGTGCCGGCGGCATCGAAGAAGGAAAAGGCGACGGCGTAGAAGATGAACATGCGGATGGCCCAGAACGTTTCGGCATCGCTCGTGAAGATGGCGGCGATATGATCGACAAAGTGGTAAGTCACGACGATGAGGGCGATGGCGATGGTGAAGGCCGTCATCTGGCAGAGCACGGCATACTGCCGGGCAGCGGCGTAGTTGCGGGCGCCGACTTCGTAGCCGATGACGATAGTCGCCGTCAGGCTGATGCTCCAGGGCAGGGTATAGGTCAGGGTCGAGAAACTGATGGCTGCCTGGTTGGCCGCCAGGTATAAGGTGCCGAATTCGGCCATGAGCAGGCCGACGATGGAGAACAGGCTCGTTTCGCAGAAGACGGCGATGAAGATGGGAATGCCCAACTCCAGCTGATGATAGCCATGATACCAGCTGAAAGGCCGCAGGCGGCTCCAGAGATGGTAAGAGCGGAAAGGCTCCATCCACTGCAGGACGCCCACGAAGAGCAGGAAGGACAGCCACGACGCGATGGTGATGGCATAGCCCGTACCGATACCGCCCATAGCTGGAATGGGGCCGGCGCCGAAGATGAGCAGGCGGAAGAGGATGATCGTCAGGACCAGGTTGGTCACTAAGATGGCCATGGAAACGTGGGTCTTGCCGTGGGCGTCGACGATGTAGCGCATCGTCGCCTGCAGGCAGATGGGGACCAGTCCCAGGGCCAGAGCCTTGAGGTATTCCCAGGCGATGTAGCGGACCGGTGCGTCGAGGCCCATAAAGTCGAGAAAGGGCGGTAGCAGAAAGGCGCCGGCCAGGAAAATGACGGCCGTAAAGCCCAGGCTCAAGTAGAGGCTCTGCATAATGTACGTCGGGATTTCCTCGGTCTTCTGAGCGCCCCGGAGCTGGGCGATGATCGGCGAGATGCCGAAGAAGATGCCGCACAGGCCGGCAAAGACGGGATACCAGATATTGACGGCTACGGCGACCCCGGCCAGGTCAATCGTCCCGGCCTGACCGCTGAAGATAGAACTGAAGACGGATGTCCCGACCTGGGCCATCTGGGTCAGGAGCAGGGGAAAGAACAGGGCCAGGAAATGGCGTAATTGGAACCAATGGGGGAACATGATATCCTCCTTGTATGAAAAAGGGCTTGTCGCACAACGACAAGCCCTTTAAAGTTGGTAGTGGCTAGCAGTTAGTTGTTAGCGGATGGCTTTAAATTTAAAGGCCTTCTTCAAACATCAAACCTTAAACTGTACAGAAAAAGGGACCGTGCATGATGGCCGAAACCTTCATGCGCCAGTCCCCCTTTTCAGTCGAACTTATTTACCCATAGCATTGACTTTGGAAGCCAAACAGGATTTTTTACGAGCTGCAGTGTTTTTATGGAGAACGCCTTTCTGTGCGGCGCTGTCGATTACGCTGCTAGCTTTATCGAATGCTTTTTTAACAGCTTCAGCGTCACCAGCGGCGATAGCTTCGGTCGTACGGCGGATAGCGGTATGAACAGAAGATTTAACCTGAGAGTTAGCTGCGTGGCGAGCTGCGTCTTTTTCCATCGTTTTGATATTGGATTTAATCTGCGGCAATGGATTCACCTCCCTAATTTACAAGAACACTAGAAGAAATTTTACCATATGGCGCAGAAAAAAGCAATACCTTTTTTACAAGACATGCGATTAAGCTTTGCCTTCCGAGCCGAGGACGCATTTGATCTTGTGAGCGACGATGTCATGGACGAACTGACGGCCGTCGGCGAGGTACTGGCGCGGGTCGAAATGTTCCGGATGCTGTGCCATGTGCTGACGGATGCCGGCAGTCAGGCCGAGACGGAGGTCGGAGTCGATGTTGATCTTGCAGACAGCCATGGAAGCTGCTTTGCGGAGCTGGTCTTCCGGGATGCCGATAGCGTCAGCCAGGTTGCCGCCGTTTTCGTTGATGATCTTGACGTATTCCGGTACGACCGAAGATGCGCCGTGGAGGACAATCGGGAAGCCCGGCAGGCGTTTGGAGACTTCTTCGAGGATGTCGAAGCGGAGTGTCGGCGGTACGAGGACGCCGTCAGCGTTGCGCGTGCACTGTTCCGGAGTGAATTTGAAAGCGCCGTGGCTGGTGCCGATAGCGATGGCCAGGGAGTCGACGCCCGTGCGGGATACGAATTCTTCGACTTCTTCCGGACGCGTGTAGTGAGCTTCGTGGGCAGCGACTTTGACATCGTCTTCGATGCCGGCCAGCTGGCCGAGTTCGCCTTCGACGACGACGCCGTGAGCGTGTGCGTATTCAACGACTTTTTTCGTGAGGGCGATATTGTCTTCGAAAGAATGTTTCGAGCCGTCGATCATGACGGAAGTGAAACCGCCGTCGATGCAGTCTTTGCAGGTTTCAAAGTCAGCGCCGTGGTCGAGGTGAAGGGCGATGGGGAGATCATGATCTTCCAAAGCTGCTTCTACGAGATGTTTCAAATACGGCGGTTTAGCGTATTTGCGGGCACCGGCCGAAGCCTGAAGGATGATCGGCGAGTTCAATTCAGCAGCGGCCTGGGTAACGCCCTGGACGATTTCCATGTTGTTGATGTTGAATGCACCGATAGCATAGTGGCCTTCATAGGCTTTTTTAAACATTTCTGTAGTTCCAATTAATGGCATGTTTACATTCCTCCTACATAATACGTAAAAATGGTTAATATATATAATTCCAGCCGGCCCGTCGGACGAAGGCGTCCATATCTTCAGGCAGCCGGGAATTAACGGTGATGAAGCGGTGGCTCATGGGGTGGGTGAACTGGAGACAGTAGGCGTGCAGGGCCTGGCGGCCGATGAAGCGGCGCGAACCGCCGTAGAGGTCGTCGCCGGCCAGGGGATAGCCCAGGTAACTGCTGTGGACCCGTATCTGATGGGTCCGGCCCGTGTGCAGGACGACTTGGAGCAGGCTGTAGTCCTTGCCGGCTGCGAGGCAGGTGAAATCGGACCAGGCCGGCTTGCCGTCGAGGCGGACACAGCGGGTGATGATGCTATCGGGACATCTTCCGATGGGGGCGTGTACAGTTGTGACCCGCGACGGGTATCGTCCCTCACAGATAGCTAAGTACAAGCGCTTATAGCCCAAGTCCTGCTTATCGAAAGCGTATTGGATCTGCGGTTCCTTGGCGACCATACAGAGACCGGACGTATTCTTGTCCAGGCGGTGCATGGGGTGGTAGGAACAGTGCTGCCCCGTCTGTTCGTAATGATAGGCGACGGCGTTGGCCAGTGTCCCGTCCCGTACGGCTGATGTGGGATGCATCAGGAGACCTGCAGGCTTGTCGATGACCATGAGGTAGTCGTCTTCATAGACGATGCCAATGGGTATGTCCTGTGGCGGGAAGGGGTTCTTTTCCGGAAGGGTGACGCAGATCTCGTCGCCTTCATGGACGAAGTCCCGCGTCGAGGCGGCCTGGCCGTTGATGGTACAGATGCCGTTGTGCTTGATACGGCGCCGCAATGTCGACGAAACGCCGAAATGTTTCAAAGCGCCGCCTAACGATGTAGGCCGTATGATCGTCCCTACTGTAAAATGAATCATTTGCATTTCCCCTATATTGGCTTTGTCTACATCTATTATACAAAATGAAAATAAATAAATCCATACATTTCGTGAAAACATGTGGGCTATATTTTAGCCCGCAAGGGCCTGGGAGTGCGGCTGGCCAGAAAAAATCATCTCCTGGAAAAGGAAACTTGACGCTCCGCGTCGAAATAGTATATCATAGGAATGTTATGTATCCATTTTTTAGATTTACCTTAAAAGAGTGTTCCCTAAAGAAGGAGTTTCACAGGTGGATAGAGAATAATATATACGTCAGCGTTATTGAAATGAAACAGGTGATATGAGTGAAACGGTTTTCCAGCGAATTTATCGAACAGGTCCGGCAGGCCAATGACATCGTCAGCGTCATCTCCGATTATGTGACGCTGAAACGGCGGGGCCGCAACTTCTGGGCCTGCTGCCCTTTCCATAATGAAAAGACCGCCTCCTTCAGCGTCGCTGCCGACAAAGGATTCTTTTATTGCTTTGGCTGCCATGCTCACGGCGATGTCTTCCAATTCATTATGAAGAAAGAAAACCTTTCCTTTTCGGATGCCGTCGAACGCCTGGCTGAACGGGCCCATATCGCCCTGCCCGTCGTCGAACGGTCGGCCGAAGAAATCGCCCGCGATAAACAGCGGGACCGCTTGTATCAGATCAACGAAATGGCGGGCAATTTTTTCCATAACTGCCTGACCCAGACTCATTACGGGCAGCCCGGACTGGCCTATTTCCACAAGCGCCACGTATCGGATGATACCATCGAGGCCTTTAAGCTGGGCTTTGCTCCGGAAAGCTGGGATAAACTGACGACGGCTTTCATGAAAAAAGGTGTCACTGGCAGGGAATTAGTCCTCCTGGGACTGGCTAAAGAAAAGAACGGCCACTTTTACGATGCCTTCCGCGGACGGGTCATGTTCCCCATCCGCGACGGCCGCAGCCGCATCGTCGGTTTCGGTGGCCGCGTCCTCGACGACAGCAAGCCGAAGTATCTCAATTCGCCGGAAACGCCGATTTTCAATAAACGGCGGCTCCTCTTCGCCATGGACCTGGCCCATAAAGCGATTTATGAGCAGGGGAAAGCCATCCTGGTCGAAGGCTATATGGATGTCGTTTCCGCTCATAACCGGGGCATCCATAATGTCGTCGCGTCCCTGGGGACCTCCTTTACGCCGGAACAGGCGCGGCTCTTGCAGCGCCAGGCCAAGGAACTCGTCCTGGGCTACGACATGGACGGCGCCGGCCGTCAGGCGACGCAGCGGGCTATGGAAATCGTCCGCGGCCTGGGCATGCGCATCCGCGTCTTGTCCTTGCCGCAGGGCAAGGACCCTGATGAATACATCAATGCCGCCGGGCCGGACAAGTTCCGCCAGGCCGTCGACGAAGCGCCGAATGTGCTCGATTACATGCTCATGCGGGCCTTGCAGCGCTTCGACGTGACGACGCTGGAAGGGAAATCATCCATTACGACCATGGTCCTGCCCGTCGTCGCTGCCGTCGACAACCGGGTCCTGCTGGAAGCGTTCCTGAAGAAACTGGCAGGTCAGCTGCAGATAGGGGAAAACGCCGTGCGCAGCGAATTCAACAAGTATGTCGCTGCCCATCCGGAAGCAGGCCAGCAGCCGGTCGTCATCTCTTCGTCCGTATCCCAGGAAAATGCCGCAGCCCGCGGGAGCGGTGCCATGGCTGTAGCCGAAGAGAATATCCTGCGTTTCCTCCTGGAAAAGCCGGCTGCCTGCGGGCGGATCCACGCCAAAGTATCGGCGGACCTCTTTGCCGATGAACGGCGGCGCCACATTTACCAGCTCATTTTGGATACGTATGCACACCAAGGGATGTACACACCACATGACATCCAGCAAAAATTAACTCCTGAGGAGGCCGAAGAAGTAGCACGAATTATGGTTCTACAAGATGTCCCACTGGACGAAAATGTACTGATGGATTATGTCAAGCGCTTTCGCATGGCCGATTTACAAAAGCAGTACCTGGCGCACAGCCGCCTGGCTGCCACTTATAGCCGGACTGGCGATGCAAGGCTGGCCGAAGAGCTTGCAGCATGTAAGAAAATTAACGATGAAATGAAACAATGGTCTTGAGGAGCAGAAAGGAGCCTGTACACCATGGTGAATAAAACGACAGATGATACAAAAGTAACGAAGAAAACGACGAAAAAGACGACGCGCCGCAAGCCGTCCAAGAAGAAGGACGCTGCCGCCAAGAAACCGTTGAGTGAAAAAGAACGCCAGGCCCTGGCCCTGCAGCACATCAAGCAGCTCCTGCAAATGGGGCAGAAGAAGGGCAGCCTGACGTATACGGAAATCATGAACCTCATGGAAGAAGACGAACTGACGCCGGACCAGATCGACAAGATGTATGAAGTCTTTGCCGACAAGGGCATCGACATCATCGGCGAAGACGACTCCATGGCGGAACATGATGATATAGATGATGAAGATACGGAAAAAGTCCCGGACCTTCACAATGTCGACCTCAGCGTGCCGGAAGGCATCAACATCGATGACCCGGTCCGCATGTATTTGAAAGAAATCGGCCGCGTCCCCCTCTTGTCGGCGACGGAAGAAATTACCCTGGCCAAGGCCATCGAAAAGGGCAATGCTCCCGATGCAACAGAAGAAGACATCAAAGCCGGCACGATTGCCAAGAAGAAACTGACCGATGCCAACCTGCGCCTCGTCGTCAGCATCGCCAAGCGCTATGTCGGCCGGGGCATGTTGTTTCTGGACCTCATCCAGGAAGGGAACCTGGGTCTGTTGAAAGCCGTCGATAAATTCGACTACAGCAAAGGCTACAAGTTCAGTACCTATGCGACATGGTGGATCCGCCAGGCCATTACCCGTGCCATTGCCGACCAGGCCCGGACCATCCGCATCCCGGTCCACATGGTCGAAACTATCAACAAGCTGATCCGCATTTCCCGCCAGCTCCTGCAGGACAAAGGCCGCGAACCGCTGCCGGAAGAAATCGCTGAAAAAATGGACATCCCTGTCGAACGCGTCCGGGAAATCATGAAGATCGCCCAGGAACCGGTATCGCTGGAAACACCGATTGGCGAAGAAGAAGACTCGCACCTCGGCGATTTCATCGAAGACTCGGAAGCCGTCGCCCCTGATGACGCCGCCTCCTTCATCTTGCTGAAAGAACAAATCGAAGACGTCTTTTCCTGTCTCACCGACCGGGAACGCAAAGTCCTCTACCTGCGCTTCGGCCTCAAAGATGGCCGTCCGCGCACACTGGAAGAAGTAGGCCAGCACTTCAACGTCACCCGTGAACGTATCCGCCAGATCGAAGGCAAGGCCCTGAGCAAACTGCGCAACTGGGGCAAACGGGAAAAAATCAAGGATTTCCTCTAAGCCGAAATCTCTCCTTGACGCCATATGCTAATTCGCGTATAATAATTTGGTAAGGCCTTGCGCCTTATCTTTTGGGCCTATAGCTCAGTGGTAGAGCCACCGGCTCATAACCGGTTGGTCCTTGGTTCGAACCCAAGTGGGCCCACCATGAATGAAAAGAGCTTGTTGCACGTAATCGTGTCCGGGCTCTTTTTCTGTATACAAAATATTGCCGATAGATGGATGATCCCAGAATAAATTATTTATAGAAATAACCGCTCAAGATTAGGGTCTGAAGCGGTTATTTTTGTATTCTCCAATATGTTATAGATTTACAGTTCGGTCTTTTTTGTTCCAGGTGTTTGCAATGTGTGCCTGGCCTTCGGCATTGGCCGAAGCGACAGAGACGATGCCATCGCGTTTGATACAGTCGAAAAAGACGTTGGTTAACATGGGTATTCCTCCTTTAGCAAAAAAAGACTACGTTCATTATAGCCAAAGGGAAGGGAAATGTATACGGCCGTGAGGTTTCTGTTAAGATTGTGTTGCCACGAGGCGCCTTGAGGTTATATAATTATGTATTATAGATAATATTTTTAGGAGGATAGAATTTTTAGGAGGATAGACATGGCAGATATTCGTATCATCCGGGGGCAGCGGATCGTCCCCGACGTGGAGCAGGCTCTGCGGTTTGCTGGTTATGAATCGAAAGGGGCAGCTTGGGAACGGGCTGAAGGGATGTGCCGGGATATGGCACCGCTCTTGCGGCGGTCTTTGCAGGCCAAGGCGGTCCTGGCCTTTACAGAGAAACGGCTCTATGTCATCCTGACGTTAGGTGCTGCTGTGAGCCGGCAGATCGACCGCTATCAGGATGACGGGGATGAGCTGGCCGCCGTGCTCTTCGCTGCCATGGCTGATACGTGCCTCTTTGCCCTGGAACAGCAGGTTTTGCAGCAGCTGCGCCTTATTTGCCGGCAAAAGGGCTGTGGCATCGTTTGCCGCCACGAACCGGGCAGCGATTTGCCCTTATCGGTCCAGGCCGATGCGGTCTGTGAGACGGCTGCCGGCCGGACGGCTGGCGTGACGGTCAATGCGGCCATGGCTTTGTCGCCGGAGAAATCCATGAGCCTCGTCTTTGACCTTTGCGAAGACCCGGCTGTATTCCAGGTGAAACATGACTGTACGGCCTGCCCTAAGACGGATTGCCCGCAGCGCCAGGCCGAATCGGCCCGGGAAGTACGGCTGACCTGCCCTGCGGCTGCCGGGTCCATGACTATATCCAGTCTCAGGGAACGGCCCTGGCTATGCCCTGCGGCGGCAAGGGCATGTGCGGCAAATGCCGTGTCCGCGTCGTCCGGGGGCGGCTTCCCGTCACCCCGGAAGACAAGCGCATCTTTTCCGAAGCTCAGCTGGCCCAGGGCTGGCGCCTGGCCTGCAAGGCCGTAACCCGTGAAGCGGTCGAAATTGTCGTTCCCGTGCAGGAACAGCAGGGCTTTTCGGCTCTGGCTGCCGAAGCCGCTGACGAGGGAGCCCTTTCACTGGCAGCGGACCATGACTATGGCCTGGCTGTCGATATCGGGACGACGACGTTGGCCGCAGCTCTGGTAGACTGTACGGATGGAAAAATCCTGGCGACAGCGACGGCAGTCAACAGCCAGCGCTCTTTTGGGGCCGATGTCGTCAGCCGCATCGGTGCCGCCTGCCATGGCAAAGGCAAGGCCTTGCAGAAGGCCGTCCGCCGGGACCTGACGCGGCTGATGAAGCAGCTCCTGAAGGACCATCCCGGCACGGCCGCTCGCTGCCGCCAGATGGCCATTGCCGCCAATACGACCATGCTCCACCTGCTCATGGGCTGGCCCTGCGACGGCCTGGGCGACTGGCCGTTCCATCCCGTATCCCTGGGCGGGAAGACTTATCGCGCTCAGGAGGTCCTGGGACCGCAGTCGCCACTGGCAGACGCTACAGTGACCCTGCTGCCCGGCATGAGCACCTACGTCGGTGCCGACATTACGGCCGGCATCTGGCAGTGCGGCCTGGCCTCGTCAGACGACGTCAGCCTCTTCGTCGATCTCGGGACGAATGGGGAAATGGTCCTGGGCAATAAGGACCAGCGCTTCATTGCATCGGCTCCGGCCGGTCCGGCCCTGGAAGGGGGCAAGCTGACCTGGGGGACGGGCAGTGTTCCCGGGGCCATCTGCGGCGTCCGCATCGAGCGGGGCCGGGCTAAGGTGCGGACTATCGACCACGCCGTTCCCGTCGGTATCTGCGGGACGGGCATCCTCGAAGCCATGGCCGGCCTGGTCCGGGAAGGCCTGGTCGACGAAACGGGGAAACTCGTAGAGCCTTATTTCCATAAGGGCTTTCCCCTGGCGTCGACGCTGGATTATCAGCGCATTACCCTGAGCCAGCAGGATATCCGTGAAATCCAGATGGCCAAGAGCGCTATCCGGGCAGGCATCGAATCGCTCATCGAACGCAGCGGAATCAGCCGTCAGCGCGTCCACCAGGTCTTCCTGGCCGGCGGTTTCGGTTATTACCTGGATCCGCAGAAAGCGGCTGTCATCGGCCTGTTGCCAGCGGATCTGGCCGAACGGACGACGGCTGTCGGCAACACGTCCCTGAAAGGGGCCATCGGCCTTTTGACGGGCGCCGTGACTTTGGAAGAGTTACAGGCCATCGCCGCCGGGGTAGAGGAAATCGTCCTCGGCAACGACGAAGCCTTTCAACGCTTATACATTGATTATCTGAATTTTTAGGGGGACTTAGATTGACTAACGAAGCATTTCAACAACTTCTACAGGGCGGTGTTGTCCTGCTCGACGGGGCGACGGGGACGAACCTGCAACAGGCGGGCATGCCTATCGGCGTCTGCCCGGAACAATGGATCTTAGAGAACCGCGACGTCATGATCGATTTGCAGCGCCGTTTCGTCGAAGCAGGCTCGCAGATCCTCTATGCGCCGACCTTTACGGGTAACCGGCTCAAATTGGCCGAATACGGCCTCGATGACCAGCTCGTCGCCATCAATCAGGGCTTGGTTGCTATCTCCAAAGAAGCGGCCCAGGGGAAGGCCCTGGTTGCCGGCGACATGACCATGACGGGCCAGCAGCTCTATCCTATGGGTGAACTGACCTTTGACGGTCTCGTCGACGTCTATCGCGAACAGGCCCAGGCCTTGTACGATGCCGGTGTCGACCTGTTCATCGTCGAAACCATGATGAGCCTCCAGGAAACGCGGGCTTGTGTCCTGGCTATCAAGGAGGTCTGCGACCTGCCCATCATGGCGACACTGACCTTTGAAAAAGACGGCCGTACCCTCTATGGGACGCCGCCGGAAGCGGCTGTCGTCGTCTTGCAGAACCTCGGTGTCGATGCCGTCGGCCTGAACTGCTCGACAGGACCGGCCGACATGGTGGAAACGGTCCGGAAGATGTATGAATATGCGACGATTCCCCTCATTGCCAAGCCCAATGCCGGTTTGCCGGAATTGGATGGTGACAAGACGGTCTATAAGACGACGCCGGAAGAATTCGCCCAGGACGGCCGGCTGCTCATCGAAGCCGGTGCCCATATCGTCGGCGGCTGCTGCGGCACGACGCCGGACCATATCCGGGCCCTTCACGAGGCTGTCTGCCGGCTGACGCCGAAAGCGCCGCATGCCAGCCATCACCGCGTCCTGGCCTCGGAACGGCAGGTCGTAGAAATCAAGCTCGACGGCTCTTTCCAGGTCATTGGCGAACGCATCAATCCGACGGGCAAGAAGAAGCTCCAGGCTGAACTGCGGGCGGGCAAGCTGGACATGGTCCGCGCCATGGCCCGCGAACAGGAACGCAACGGCGCGTCTATCCTCGACGTCAACATGGGGACCAACGGCATCGATGAAAAAGAAATGATGCTCAAGGCCATTTACGAAGTGACAGGCGTATCGGGCCTGCCCCTCAGCATCGACACGAGCTCACCGGACATCATGGAAGCGGCCCTGCGCATCTATCCCGGCCGGGCCCTGGTCAATTCCATTTCCTGTGAAACGGAAAAGCGAAAGAAACTCCTACCTGTCGTCAAAAAGTACGGCGCCATGTTCATCGCCCTGCCTGTTTCGGATAACGGTATCCCCAAGACCCTCGAAGAAAAACATGCCGTCCTCGACGAGCTCCTGGCCGATGCCTACGACCACGGCTTTTCGCCGGAAGATGTCGTCGTCGACGCCCTGGTAGCGACGGTCGGGGCTGCGCCGACGTCGGCCCTGGACTGCATGGCCACGTTTTCTCACTGCAAGCAGGACCTGGGACTGGCTACGGTCTGCGGCCTGTCCAACATCTCCTTCGGCCTGCCGGACCGGATCTATGTCAACGCCACCTTCTTGGGCATGGCCATTGCCAGCGGCCTGACCATGGCCATTGCCAATCCGTCCCAGGATTTGCTCATGAATACGGCAGCAGCGGCCAATATGCTCATGAATAAAGAGGGCAGCGATTTGGCCTACATCCACCGCATGCAGTATTTCGACAAGAAAGAAGCCGAAAGAAAACGGCAGGAAGAAGCAGAACTCCTGGCCAGCCACGGTACGGCTGGGGCTGTCGAAACGGCGGGGGAGTCCCAAGACGCTGAGCAAGGGCCGGTCAATCCGGTCTACCAGGCTGTCCTGGAAGGGGAAAAGGACGCCGTCGTCGCCTTGGCTCAGGAAGAACTGGCCAAGGGTATGGCACCGGATGCCATCATCAACGACCTGCTCATTCCGGCCATCACTGAGGTCGGCGATTTATACGATAAACAGATTTACTTCCTGCCCCAGCTCATTGCCAGTGCCAATACGATGGAAACGGCCATTGCCTATTTGGAACCGCTCATCAAGAAAGACCCGGGCCAGCAGGACATGGCGACCATCGTCATTGCCACCGTCGAAGGCGACGTCCACGATATCGGTAAGAACCTGGTCGGCCTCATGCTGCGCAACTACGGCTATAAGGTCATCGACCTGGGCAAGGATGTGCCGGCCGGCACCATCATCGAGACGGCGCTGCGCGAAAAGGCATCTGTCGTCGGCTTGTCGGCCTTGATGACGACGACGATGATGCACATGAAAGATGTCATCGCCGAAGCGGCGGATAAACAGTATGGCGGCAAGATTATCATCGGCGGCGCAGCCGTTACGCCGAGTTTCTCCGATGAAATCGGTGCCGATGGCTATTCCAAAGATGCGGCAGACTGTGTCAAGCTCGTCAGCCGCCTGTTATCGTAAAAGGGGGAATCATTATGCCAGCATATCGTTGGGCGACTTTGGGCTGCGGCGTCATCGGCAATGAACTGGCCCAGGCTATGCAGGCCCTGGGCGGGAATTTGTACAGTGTCGGCAACCGGACCCATGAAAAGGCCTTGTCTTTTGCTGAAAAATACGGCATCGCCAAGGTCTACGACAAGCCAGAGGATATCTTTTCGGATCCCGACGTCGATATCGTCTATATTTTGACGCCTCATAATACGCATATCCGTTATCTGCTGCCGGCGCTGGCAGCGGGCAAACACGTGCTCTGCGAAAAATCCATTACCCTTAACAGCCTGGAACTGGACCAGGCCCGGCGCTGTGCTGATGAACACGGCGTCGTCCTGGCCGAAGCCATGACCTTATATCATATGCCTATTTACAAACAGCTCGCTGAACTCATCCGTTCCGGCGCCCTGGGGCCGCTGCGTTTCATTCAGATGAATTTCGGCAGTTATAAAGAGTACGATATGAACAACCGCTTCTTCAACCGCTCCCTGGCCGGTGGTGCCCTCCTCGATATCGGCGTCTATGCGCTGTCCTTCGTCCGCTATTTCATGAGCTGTCAGCCCGACCAGATCGCGTCCCAGGTCCGCCTGGCACCGACCGGTGTCGACGAGCAGGCAGGTATCCTCTTGCAGAACCGGGAAGGGGAGATGGCGACGCTTTCCTTATCGCTCCATGCCAAGCAGCCGAAACGGGGCATGGCCGCCTTCGATAAGGGATATATCGAAATCTACGACTATCCCCGGGCCGATACGGCGACCATCACCTATACGGCCGACGGCCATCAGGATGTCCTGCAGGCCGGCAGTCAGTCCAAGGCCTTGCAGTACGAAATCCGGGACATGGAAGACGCCGTGGCCCACGGCGGCCAGGGCATGTGCCAGGCTTATACGAAAGATGTCATGGACCTCATGACGGCCATCCGCCAGCAGTGGGGCCTGACCTATCCCGAAGAAGAGGGGGGAGCGCAATGAGTTATTCATCGGTCGATACCTTGTGGATCCTCATGGCGGCCGTCCTGGTCTTCTTCATGCAGCCCGGTTTCGCCATGCTCGAAGCCGGCCTGACGCGGGGCAAGAATGCCGGCAATATCGTCATGAAGAATTTCATGAACTTTTCCCTCGGGACCCTGGCCTTCTGGATCGTCGGCTTCAGCCTGCTCTTTGGCCGCGACATAGGCGGATTCATCGGCATGCCCGATTTCTTCGCCCAGCATATGGACCTCATGGCCGGGACGCCTTATCCGGATTTGGCCTTTTTGCTCTTCCAGACCGTTCTCTGTGCCGTGACGGCGGCCATCGTGTCCGGCGCTATGGCTGAACGGACGAAATTTTCGTCATCCTGTCTGATTACGATCCTCATCAGTCTGCTCATCTATCCCATCGTCGGGCACTGGTCCTGGGGCGGCGGCTGGCTGGCAGCCCTGGGCTTCCATGACTTCGCCGGCGCTTCTGTCGTCAGCCTGACCGGCGGCATCTGCGCCCTGACCGGGGCCAAGGCCCTGGGGCCGCGCATCGGCAAATATAATGACGATGGCTCGGTCAATGCCATTCCCGGCCACAGCCTGCCCCTGGCTTGTCTGGGCATGTTCATCTTATGGTTCGGCTGGTTCGGCTTCAATGGCGGCCAGACCCTGTCCCTGACGGGAGAACAGACCATCCTAAAAGCCGCGTCTATCTTCTTTACGACCAATATCGCCGCCGCTGCCGGGACGACGACGGCCATGGTGACGACATGGATCCGCTATGGCAAGCCCGACGTATCCATGACTCTCGACGGCAGCCTGGCGGCCCTGGTGGCTATTACGGCCGGCTGTGATGTCGTCAGCGTGCCTGGGGCCTTTGTCATCGGCGCCCTGGCCGGCATCGTGACGGTCTTCCTCATCGAATTCATCGACCAGAAACTGCGCATCGACGACCCGGTCGGGGCTATTGCCGCTCACGGCGGCTGCGGTGCCTTGGGGACCCTCCTGACGGGCCTGTTCAGCGTCCAAGACGGCCTGTTCTATACGGGAGAAATCCGTCTGTTCCTGGTCCAGCTGGCCGGCGTCGTGGCTATGGCCCTGTTCGTCTTCGTCGCTATGACCCTGGTTTTCCGCATCCTCCAGGCGACGATAGGCCTGCGCGTCTCGGCAGCCGAAGAAATCAACGGCCTGGACTTCAAGGAAAACGGCCTGGTACCGGCTTACGAACTGGACCGCAGCGACGATTTGGAGGATTTGTCGCAAGCCTTGAAGGCCGGGGAAGCGCCGGAAGGGGTCCAAGAAATCCCCTTGGACCAGGCTATCCCCGATTCGGTCATGGCCAGTCCCCAGCCGGTCGGCGGCCATGCCCTGTATAACGTGACTATCATTACCGATGAAAAGCGCTTTGAAACCTTGAAAGACGCCATGGAAGCCATCGGCATCACGGGCATGACCATCACCCGCGCCCTGGGATTCGGCATCGAAAAGGGACGGACTGAATTCTACCGCGGGGCCAAAGTGTCGGCCAAGCTCCTGCCCAAGGTCCGCGTCGAAATGGTCGTTTCCAAAGTGTCGCCGCGGACCATCATCGAAACGGCGAAGAAGGTGCTCTATACGGGCAATTACGGCGACGGCAAGGTCTTCGTGTCGGCCATCGACAACGCCGTCAAGATCCGGACCGGCGAAGAAGGCTGCGATGCCCTGCAGGACTATCCCGTCGTCCAGAAGAAATGACCTTTTACAGACATTTCCCTTGATTTTTGCAAAAAAAATACAGGCTCTGGCTATACTGAAACTGCACAGCCAGAGCCTGTTTTTTCATGGATGAAGGAGGAAATGCCATGTTTGCGTCGTTATTTGCCAATGCCAAAGCCCCATCTCAGCGGAATTATTCCCGCCTGGTCATCATCAGTGATTTCCATTACCCCTGCAAGAACCTGGTCACGCCGAAAGAACGTCTGCTCCGGATGGCCGCCAAAGAAAGAGTGCTGCAGGAAATGAATAACTGGCGGGACCTGGACTTAGCTGTCGAATTGTCTCATCAGCAGCTGGCCTGGCTGGGCCAGACCCTGGCCGCCCATCGCCAGCAGCCGACGATCATCTTCTGCCACGCGCCGCTGGAACAGACGGCCGTATCGAGCCGGCCCGGCATCAGCCTGCCGTCGCCGCGCAATTCCGTCCAGCCGGCAGGGGATATCCGCACCATCCTGGCCCGCCATCACCAGGCCCGCCTGTGGGTATCGGGCCATACCCATACGATGCCGTCCGATGCGACCTTCATGGACGACGCCAACTATTATGAAGGCCGCGTCCTCAATGTCTACAACAGCGATTGGGATGAAGATACGATTTATACCAACTCCCTCTACCTCTATGAAGACCATATCCTCATCCGGACCTATGACCATACCCGCGGCGAGTGGCTCCCGGCCTTCGACCGTACCGTAACCCTGCCGGAATGGTGCTGCCTCACGGCGTGAGGGGCGTGTATACATGTATAGAGGTATACGCCATCATGTGTAGACCCGTTCTCGGTATAGTTTGTAGCATAGAGTTATAGTTTGCAGAAGATTGCTTTAAATTTAAAACCATTCACTAAAAACTACAAACTGCAAACTTAATATTCGAAAAGGCTTGTCGCACGCGACAAGCCTTTTTTCTACTCTTCTTCTATTTTCAACTGGTCCGGTGTGGTGCAGAATGTGAATTCCGGGTTCCGTTCGACGATCCAGTTGGTCTGCCATTCGTTGGCGATGAGCAGGACGACGCGCTGTTTATGGTCCTTGACGATCATGGCGCTGTCGATGTTCTTCAGTTCTTTGTAGTCGTGGCCGTTGGTCTGGATCCAGCGGGCGACGGTGTAGGGCAGGCGGTTCATTTCCAGGTCGACGCCGTATTCGTGTTTCAGGCGGTATTCCAGGACTTCGAACTGGAGTTGCCCGACGGCACCGACGATGTAGCTTTCCATGGAGCCCAGGTTTTCATAAATCTGGACGGCCCCTTCCTGGGCCAGCTGGGTCATGCCCTTGAGGAACTGTTTGCGCTTCATCGAATCCTTGGCGCGGATGCGGGCGAAGAGTTCCGGCGGGAAGGTCGGGAAGTCCTTGAAGGTGACTTTCTTCTTGCCCGAATAGAGGGTGTCGCCGACGCCCATGGTGCCGTTATCGAAGACGCCGATGATGTCTCCCGGATAGGCATCTTCGACGATGGTCCGTTCCGTTGCCAGAAACTGCTGGGGCTGCATGAGGCGCAGGGTCTTGCCGGACTGGCGGTGCGTGACAGTCATGCCTTTTTCAAACTTGCCCGAGCAGATGCGCATGAAGACGATGCGGTCGTGATGCTGGGGGTTCATGTTGGCCTGGATCTTGAAGACGAACGACGTGAACTGGTCCGATGTCGGTTCGACGACGCCTTCCAGGCATTTGCGCGGCTGCGGCTTCGGAGCCATGCGCAGGAATTCTTCCAGGAAGGGCTTGACGCCGAAGTTGGTCATAGCCGAGCCGAAGAACATCGGCGTCAGTTCGCCGCGCTTGACTTTTTCCATGTCGAATTCGTCGCCCGCTTCATCGAGGAGCTCGATGTCGTCGATGAGGCCCTGGTGGACGTCTTCGTCGAGGAGTTCTTTGAAAATCGGGTCGTCTGCCGAGCCCTTGGTCGATGCCAGTTTGCGCTGGCCGTGGGTCGTGTCTTTTTCAAAGAGTTCGATAGACGACGAAGCCCGGTCGTAGATGCCCTGGTAGTTGCCATTCAGGCCGATAGGCCAGTTCATGGGGTAGGCGTGGATGCCCAGGATGTCTTCGATTTCATCCATGAGGTCGAAGGGGTTGCGGCCGAAGTGGTCGATCTTGTTGACGAAGGTGAAAATGGGGATGCCCCGTTCTTTACAGACGCGGAAGAGCTTCTTCGTCTGGGCTTCGACGCCTTTGGCGACGTCGATGAGCATGACGGCGCTGTCGGCAGCCATGAGGGTCCGGTACGTATCTTCACTGAAGTCCTGATGGCCCGGCGTGTCGAGGATATTGATATGATGGCCTTCGTAGTCGAACTGGAGGACCGAACTGGTGACGGAGATACCACGCTGTTTTTCAATTTCCATCCAGTCCGAAACGGCATGTTTCGCCGTCTTGCGGGCCTTGACGGAACCGGCCAGGTGGATGGCACCTCCGTAGAGCAGTAATTTTTCAGTCAACGTCGTCTTGCCGGCATCAGGGTGGGAGATGATGGCAAAAGTACGGCGATTATTTACTTCATCGATTAATGACATAGTACACCTCATCTGTAGTTAAAGCTAAAACATGCAAACACTATTTATTATATCGGGTTTTTCTGGTAACCGCAAGGCATTTACGACTGGCATTTCTCGTCATTTCACGTTATAATAGACTTAATCTATACAGAATGAGAAGGAGCGTCTTACATCGTGATTATTACCAGAGAAACAGACTATGCGATCCGCATTTTACGATCCCTGGCTGATTTACAGCTGAAAAATATACGGGAAATCAGCGACGAACAGCTCGTCCCCCGGCAGTTCGCCTACAAGATTTCCAAGAAACTCGAACGGGCCGGGTTCATCGAAATCATCCGCGGCGCCCAGGGCGGATGCCGCCTGACACGGGATTTGCACGGCATTACCTCATGGACATCATTAACGTCATGGAACGGGAAAACGAACGGGAAAACATGATCACCAGCTGCCTGGACGGCGATTTCCAGTGCCCGTACCATCACCGCTATGGTTTCTGTGACGTCCACGAAGCCCTGGCCGGGGTACAGGGCAAGCTGGCCGATTATCTATCGACATTGAATCTATATGACATCATGTTTCCCCATGGGGGACCGGCCGTTTTGAAAGGGTCGGATCCGTCGCACAATTTGTTATAAAGGAGCCTATTTATGAAAAAAACGACTCTTATCGCCGTTTGTGTCTTTGCTTTGTGGACGGCCCTGGCCCTGCCGGCTGTCCCGTCTTCCGTACAGGCCGCCAAAGGTGGTGGCGGTGCCCGCGTATCGGCGCCGAAATCGCTGCCGGCCCCGGCGCCTAAGAATGTGACACCGAAAACGGGGACGACGAAAAATGAAGCGCCCAGCCTGGGCAATACGAAACCGAATGGGCAGACGCAGGCCCGCAAGGCTGAAACGGCTCAGGCCAATGCCAGCCGGACGACGTCTTCGTCCCGCCTGGGCAGCGTCATGCGCGGTATCGGCCTCTTTGCTGGCGGCATGTTCCTGGGCAGTATGCTCAGCCATCTCTTCGGCTGGGGTTCCCTGGGCTGGGGTGCCGATATCCTCGGCCTGTTAGTGAATATCTTCATCCTCTACCTGGTCATCAAGGGCGCAGCGGCCCTCTGGCGCTGGCTGCGAGACCGCCGCAGGCTGCGAGACCGCCGCAGAAGGTGACGTATGGACGAATCGTTTATGAAAGAACGGGCGATTTTGCCGCTCATCGCTTCTATGGCCCTGCCGGCCGTCGTGTCGATGATCGTCAATTCGCTCTATAATATCGTCGACAGCCTGTTCGTCGCCATGATCAGTGAACAGGCCATGACGGCTGTGTCCCTGGTCTTTCCCATGCAGAACTTCGTCAATGCCGTCTGCATCGGCTTTGGCGTCGGCCTCAATGCCATTATTTCCATCTGCCTCGGCGCCGGCCAGAAGGGGACGGCCGACGTGGCTGCGACACACGGTGTCTTCCTGGCTGTCATTCATGGTCTGGTCATGACGGCAGGCTGTATCTGGGCCGTGCCGTCTTTTTTGCGGGCCTTTACGCAGGACGCGGGACTCATCGACCTGGGCCTGCGCTATGCCGTCATCGTCTTTGCCTTTTCTACGATCCTCAGCGTCGACCTGGTCTATGAAAAGATGTTCCAGGCCGTCGGCCGCATGCAGGTCACCATGGCCGGCTTGTCCCTGGGCTGCCTGGTCAATATCATCGGCGACCCGATTCTCATCTTTGGCCTGGGACCGATTCCGGCCATGGGGATTGAAGGCGCGGCCTGGGCGACGGGCCTGGGCCAGACGGTGAACCTCCTCTTTTATGCCGTGGTCTGCCATTGGCGGCCGCTGCGGGTCGAAGTTTGCCGCTGCCATCTCCACTGGGACATCGAACTCGATAAACGGCTCTATGGCATCGGCATCCCGGCGGCCCTCAACATGGGCCTGTCGTCGGTCTTCCTCGTCGCCCTGAACCATCTCCTGGCGCCTTTTTCGCCGACGTATATTTTCATCCTCGGCGTCTATTATAAGCTCCAGACCTTTCTTTCTATGCCGACAAATGGTATCATTCAAGGTGTGCGGCCGCTGATCGGCTATAATTACGGAGCTGGGGAACTGGGCCGCGTGCGCCGCATTTATCGGACGACGCTGTTCCTCAACGGCCTGGTCATGGCGGCAGGCCTGGTCATCTGCCTGGCCGTACCGGACGTCCTCATGGGCTGGTTCACGTCCCGTGAGGAAACCATCGCAGCCGGTGCGTCGGCCCTGGGCATCATTGCCTGGGGATTCGTACCGTCGGCCTTGTCTATTACGGCGTCTGGCGCCCTGGAAGGGCTGGGGAAGGGCAATCCGTCCTTTGCCATCACCCTGTTGCGCTACGTCGTCATCAGCCTGCCGGCGGCGTGGCTCCTCTGCCGCGTTTATGGACCGGACGGCGTGTGGCACGCCTTCTGGATCTTTGAATGTCTGGCAGCACTGGCAGCCTGGAAGATTTACGACCACTATGCCCCAGCCGTTACGAAAGAAAAGGAGACGACATGAAGTATAAGATCATTGCTTGTGATATGGATGAAACGCTGCTCAGCAGCGACGCGACGATTTGCCGGCGCAATATCGAAGCCATTACGGCAGCCATTGCCAAAGGCGTGAAATTCGTGCCCTGTACGGGCCGGGGCTTCCGTTCCATCGAAGGCGTTCTGAGGACTCTGGGCCTCTACGACCAGGCGGACCAGTATGTTATCGGCTTCAACGGCGCCAATATTACGGAAAACAAGGGCAGCCGCTCCCTCTTCAGGGACCCGATCCCCTTTGACCTGGCCGACCGGATTTTCCGCCGCTGCTGTACCTATGGTCAATGTATGCATATCTATACGCGTGATGTCGTCTACATCACGAATATTACGCCCGACGAAGAAGCCTTCCTCCACGGCCGCATGGGCTACGTGCCTGTCGAAGCGGAGGACCTCGATTTCATCCGCGGCAAAGAAGAAGTCTGCAAGCTCATCGTGACCAATACGGATTACGACTATTTACAGCAGATACACGCTGAAATCCGCCCCTTGCTGGACGACATTACGGTCAGCTTCTCCAGCAACCGCTATATCGAATTCATGCACAAAGGCGTCAATAAAGGGGCGGGCCTGTGGAAATTGGCGGATATCCTCGGTGTAGCCCATGAAGAAACCATGGCCATTGGCGACAACATCAACGACATCGACATGCTGAAGGCCGCCGGCCTTTCCGTCGGCGTCCATAACCTCAACCCCGTCATCCGCCAATACTGCGACGTCGTCACCGACGCCACCAATAACGAAGGCGCCGTCGCCGAAGCCATCGAGAAGTATGTGTTGTGAGCGTGGCTCGTGGCTCGTAAGAAACTGAACTGCGAAGGCCGCGGCCGCAGGTCGCAGACCGTAAGCCTCTCCTGATAGGAGAGGTGGCCCGCAGGGCCGGAGAGGTTGAACCTCTCAGTCAGCTGTGCTGACAGCTCTCCTATGAAGAGAGCCAATGGGCATTTACATCTAAAGCCATCCACTAACCACTAGCCACTTAAAAGAGACTGTTGCACGAAGCTTTTTGCCATCATGCAGGCCCATTTCTCTTTATAGTTTGTAGTACGGAGTTTGTAGAAGATGGTTTCAAGTTTATGACCATCCACTACAAACTGCAAACTTCAAACTCACAAAAGAGGCTGCCGCCGGGCAACCTCTTTTGTGCTATAATGGAAGGCAAAAGGGGGCTTTCTCATGGATAGCAAAGAATTGAGCCGTCATGCGGCTCACGTGCGGCAGGATATCGTCAAGATGGTCACCCTGGCCCAGTCCGGTCATCCCGGTGGCTCTTTGTCCATCGTCGATATGCTGCAAGTCTTGTATTTCGATGTCATGCGGATCGATCCCAAGCGGCCTCACTGGCCGGACCGGGACCGTTTCGTCCTCTCCAAGGGCCATACCGTACCGGCTCTGTATGCGACGCTGGCCGAACGGGGCTTTTTCCCGGAAGATGAATTGTGGCACCTGCGCCAGTGCGGCGCCATGCTCCAGGGCAATCCCGACATGAATACGACGCCGGGCATCGACATGACGACGGGATCCCTGGGACAGGGCTTGTCTGCTGCCAACGGCATGGCCATGACGGCCAAGCTGGACGGGGCGGACTGGCGGGTCTACGTCATCGCCGGCGACGGCGAAATCGAAGAAGGCCAGATCTGGGAAGCGGCTATGTCGGCAGCTCAGTATAAACTGGACAACCTGACCCTGTTCATCGACCATAACGGACTGCAGATCGACGGGTCCAATGAAGACGTCATGGACGTCATGCCCATTGCCGACAAATTCCGGGCCTTCCGCTGGAACGTCCTGGAAATCGACGGCCACGATTACGACGCCATCGGCGCTGCACTGCACCAGGCGCAGGCCGCAAAAGGGAAGCCGACGGTCATCATCGCCCAGACCGTCAAGGGCAAAGGCGTATCGTTCATGGAAAATGCCGTGTCCTGGCATGGCAAGGCGCCGACGAAAGAAGAATGTGAACGGGCATTACGTGAATTAGGGGGCGAAGGCTGATGGCAAGGGCAACGCGCGATGCCTACGGGCATCTCTTAGAAACGGAATTGTATAAAAATCCGAGGATTGTCGTCCTCGACGCCGACCTGGGTTCGTCGACGCGGTCGATTGCTTTTAAAAAGGTAGCACCGGAACGCTATTTCGATATGGGCATTTCGGAACAGGATATGATGGGCACGGCGGCGGGCTTCGCCGCTTGCGGCAAGATTCCCCTGGCCAGCACTTTTGCCGTCTTCGGCACGGGTCGGGCCTTTGAACAGATTCGCAACTCCATCTGCCTGCCAAAGCTCAACGTCAAGATCTGTGCGACCCACGCCGGCCTCAGTGTCGGCGAAGACGGGGCGACCCATCAGTCCGTTGAAGACATGGCCATCATGCGCAGTCTGCCGAATATGACCGTCGTCTGTCCGGCTGACGGCGCCGAAACGGAAGCTGTCATCCGGGCGGCTGTCGCTCATGACGGGCCGGTCTACGTGCGCATGGGCTGGGCCAAAGTCGACGACGTCTATCAATCTGGCTGTCCCTTCCAGTGGGGGAAGGGGACAGTCCTGCGCGACGGCTGTGATGCTGCCGTCATCGCTACGGGCCTCATGGTCCAGGAAGCCCTGAAAGCAGCCGATATCCTGGCCAATCGGGGCTGTCAGGTCATGGTCATCGACATGGCCGCCATCAAACCGCTCGACGAAGACCTGGTCGTCGCTGCAGCCAGGAAGACGGGCTTCGTCGTCACTGCCGAAGAACACAGCGTCATCGGCGGCCTGGGCGGCGCCGTGGCAGAAACCTTGTCGCGCCGCTGTCCGACGCGCCAGGCTTACGTCGGCATCCAGGATTGTTTCGGTGAATCCGGCAAGGCCGGAGACCTCTTGAAAGAGTACGGCCTGACGGCAGAAGCCATTGTCGACGCTTGCCTTTTGGCCTGATTTTCAGTATGATAAGAGGCAGCGGACGCTGTCCGCTAAATCGAAGAAAGGAAACATCCCTACATGATAACTACAGAAGCGATGATGAAATTACAGAATGGCAGTGACGTCCGCGGCGTCGCCATCGCCGGCGTTCCCGGTGAAGACGTCACCTTGGTCCCGGAAGCGGTCAACCGCATTGCCGCTGGATTTGCCAAGTTTTTAGCCAAGAAGCTGAATAAACAGACGAGTGACCTGCGCATTGCCGTCGGACACGATTCCCGCGTGTCGGCGGGCATGATGAAAGAAGCCGTATTCGGCGGCCTCCTCGGTCAGGGCGTCCACGTCACGGACTGCGGCCTGGCTTCGACGCCGGCCATGTTCATGTCCATTATTTTTGAAGATACCCACATGGATGGCTCCATCATGATTACGGCCAGCCATTTGCCCTATAACCGCAATGGCCTGAAATTCTTTACCGTCGACGGCGGCCTGGAAAAGAGCGAAGTCAAAGAAGTCCTGACCCTGGCTTCGGGCCTGTCGGCCATGGCCGTATCATCGGCAGCCATTGCCTCGCTGGATCTGATCGACCTCTACGCCCTGCACCTGCGCCGTAAGATCTGTGCCGGCCTCTGTTCCGGCATGTACGACCGTCCTCTGGAAGGGATGCACATCGTCATCGACGCCGGCAACGGCAGCGGCGGTTTCTTTGCCACTAAGGTCCTGGCGGAACTCGGCGCCGATACGACGGGCAGCCAGTTCCTCGAACCGGATGGCATGTTCCCCAACCATATCCCCAACCCGGAAAATGCCGATGCCATGGCCTCTATCCGCAAGGCCGTCCTCGACAACAAAGCCGACTTGGGCCTCATTTTCGACACCGACGTGGACCGCATGAGCGCCGTCCTGCCCGATGGGGAAGAAATCAACCGCAACGCCCTCATCGCCATGATGGCCGCCATCTTGGCGCCTGATTATCCCGGCAGCACTATCGTCACCGACTCGGTCACATCCGACGAATTGACGACGTTCCTCCAAGATGAACTCCATCTGGTCCATCACCGCTATATGCGGGGCTATAAGAATGTCATCGACGAATGTATCCGCCTCAACAAGGCCGGCACCGTTTCGCCGCTGGCCATCGAAACATCCGGGCACGGCGCGCTGAGTGAAAACTACTACCTCGACGACGGCGCGTACCTGGCCGTCAAACTGCTCATCGCTGCGACGAAAGCCAAGAAGGAAGGCAAACAGCTCGGCGACCTCATTGCCAAATTGGGCCATCCTGCGGAAGGCGTCGAATTCCGCCTGAAAATCACCGGCACAGACGACGTCCAGGCCTACGGCGCTGACGTACTTAAACAGTTTGAAGAACGGGCCGCTCAAGCGGGCATCGCCATCGCCAAGCCGTCCTATGAAGGCGTGCGTCTCGTATTCCCTAACGGCTGGGCCCTGCTGCGCATGTCCCTCCACGACCCGAACATGCCGCTGAACATCGAAAGCAGGGAAAAAGGCGGCTGTCAGCAGATCGCCAATCAGGTGAAAGGCCTGCTCACGGGCTTTGAACACCTCGATACCAGCGTGATCCAGTAAGATGTCCTGAAAAAGAACCCTTGACCAGAGGGTTCTTTTTTTTGTATAATGAAGCCATAATCATGTGACTGACGGAAGTGGAGTTACCACGGGGAGCATGATTTCTTGAAGCCGACCGTCTGGGCAACCTTCCAGCGGAGCGGCTTTTTTTATGCAAAGAAAAGAACAGGAGTGACAACTACTATGGCAAAGGTATTGAGCGATATCGAAATTGCACAGCAGACGAAATTGGAACCGATTACGGCCATTGCAAAACAAGTCGGCCTCACCGATGATGACTTGGAACTCTACGGAAAATATAAAGCAAAGATTTCTTTTGACGCCATCAAGCGCCTGTCGAAGAATGAAGACGGGAAACTGGTCCTGGTCACGGCCATCACGCCGACACCGGCTGGCGAAGGTAAGACCTTGACCACTATCGGCCTGGCCCAGGCACTGAACTACATGGGCCATAAGGCTGTCGTCGCCCTGCGCGAACCGTCCCTGGGGCCGGTCTTCGGCATCAAAGGCGGTGCTGCTGGCGGCGGCTATTCCCAGGTCCTGCCCATGGAAGACATCAACCTGCACTTCACCGGTGACATGCACGCCATTACGGCAGCCAATAACCTCTTGGCCGCAGCCATCGACAACCACGTCCACCAGGGCAACGCCCTGCGCATCGATGTGCGCCGCATCATCTGGAAACGCGTCATGGATATGAACGACCGGGCTTTGCGCAACGTCGTCGTCGGCATGGGCGGCAAAGTCTGCGGTTTCCCGCGGGAAGACCATTTCATGATCACTGTCGCTTCGGAAATCATGGCAGCCCTCTGCCTGGCCAGCGACCTCATGGACCTCAAGAAGCGCATGGGCGACATCACCGTGGCCTATGACCTGGACGGCAATCTGGTCAAAGCCCGTCAGCTCGGCGTCGAAGGCGCCATGGCCATCCTCATGAAAGATGCCATCAAGCCGAATTTGGTCCAGACCATCGAACATACGCCGGCCTTGGTCCACGGCGGTCCCTTCGCTAACATCGCCCACGGCTGCAACTCTGTCGTCGCAACCAAACTGGCTATGAAGATGGGCGATATCGCCGTTACGGAAGCTGGTTTCGGTGCCGACCTGGGTGCTGAAAAATTCATGGACATCAAATGCCGTTTCGCCGGCATCAAACCCGATGCTGTCGTCATCGTCGCGACCGTCCGTGCCCTGAAGATGCACGGCGGCGTCGACAAGAAGAACTTGCAGGAAGAAAATGTCGAAGCCTTGAAGAAGGGCTTTGCCAACCTGGCCAAACACATCGAAAATATGCGCCTCTTCGACGTCCCCGTCGTCGTAGGCATCAATAAATTCATCAGCGATACAGATGAAGAAATCGCTACGCTGCGGAAACTCTGCGAAGATTACGGCGTCGAAGTCGCCCTCAACAACTGCTGGGCCGAAGGCGGCAAAGGCGGCGTCGAAATGGGCGAAAAAGTCCTGAAACTGCTGCAGCAGCCGAAGACCCCGTACAAACCGCTCTACGACGTCAACGCTTCGATTCCTGAAAAACTGGAAACTATCGTCAAGAAAGTCTACGGCGGCGACGGCGTCCTCTTTGAAGGCAACGCTCAGAAACAGATCAAGGAACTGGAAGCCTTTGGCCTCGATAAAATGCCGATTTGCGTGGCCAAGACGCAGTATTCCCTGTCCGATAACCCGGCGCTCCTGGGGGCACCGAAGGGCTTCAAAGTCACGGTCAAAGACGTCCGCGTCTGCACCGGTGCGGGCTTCATCGTCTGCCAGACGAGCAATATCATGACCATGCCGGGCCTGCCGAAAGTACCGGCTGCCAACCGCATGGACATCGACGAAAATGGCATCATTACGGGATTGTTCTAAGATGGATTTTGCACAATTCCAATCCATGCCCCTCGACGGGCTCCTGGAAGTCACGGCTTCCAAGGAACCCGTTCCCGGCGGCGGCGGCATCGCCGCTATGACCGCTGCTTCGGCAGCAGCGCTCGTAGAGATGGTCGCCAACCTGACCATCGGCAAGAAGGGCTACGATGAAATCGAGAAACTCATGGTATCCATCCGCGATAAGGCTCACGGCCTTCGCCAGCGTTACCTCGACGGCATCGCTGAAGACGCGGCGGCCTTCGATGGCGTCATCCGCGCCGTCCGCCTGCCCAAGGATACGCCGGACCGGGCGGCCAAGGTCCAGCAGGCCTTCAAGGATGCGGCCCTGTCGCCCTTTGAACTGGGCAAGGACATCTTCGTCCTCCTCCAGCTGGCGGAACAAGTCGTCCGCTACGGCAACGCCTGGGTCATCACGGACGGCGTCATTGCCACCATGAACGCCAGGGCAGCCATGCGCTCGGCTTTTTACAGCGTCCGCATCAACCTGAAATCCATCAAGGATGAAACCTTCGTGACGAAGATGATCAACGAAATCCGCGAAATCGAAGAAAAAGCGGCCATCGTCGAACAAAACGTAGAATATGAATACCGGAAGCGGTGAAAAAAAGGCGCTGTCGCATGAAGACAGCGCCTTTTTTAGCACTCAGCAGTCAGCGGCTCTAACCCCTGACCCCCTGA
>NZ_APHY01000042.1 GCF_000417505.1 Megasphaera sp. NM10 | reverse complement strand
TCAGATACAGAGAATACCGGCAATGACAAAGGATAAGGCTACGCCCGGGCCGGCATAGCGGGCGGCGGCAATCCCGGTCAGGACGAAGACACCGGCCCCGATGATACCACCGACGCCGAGGAATGTCAGGTCAAAGACGCTGAGGTTTTTGCTCAGCTTTGAGTTTTCTGCATCGCTCTGAAGCTGGGCAACGGATTTCGTATGGAAAAACGACATAAAACACACTCCCTTTTTTTAATAAAAACAATGAAAAAGTTAAATTGTATAAACTTTTTGTTAAATACAGTGTACTATGATACAGTAAGTATCGTCAATATGTTTTATAAATATAGATTTGTGTATACAGTATCCTTTATCACCAATCTTGCAATATCGGCAAGATACGCTATAATATTGATGATGAGAATTCATAATAAAATGAAACAGAGGGGGCGTGACTTATGGGATTTTTCAGCAATCTCTTCCATCACGATGATATTCAGGGGACGAAAAAATATATCTACATTACCGGCATGGTCTGCCAGAACTGCTCTAAGCACGTGACCGAAGCCCTTAAAGCCGTCGACGGCTTTAAGGGCAAGGTCAAAGTTGACTTGATGCGCGGCCAGGCAGAAGTCGTCGTCGCTGATTCCGTGAGCGATGACACGTTGTTAAAAACCGTTGTCAATGCTGGCTATGGCGTAACGGAAATTTCCTTGCAGCCAAAGAAAAATTAAAATATAAAATAGTAAGTTGATAAAAATAAAATATTATAGTATAATCGGCTTGTAAATTAAATTTATTCATGACGATGGAGTCTTACCCGCAAGTGGATAAGACTCTTTTTTATTCCCAGTATAGGAGTGGTGTTATCGTGTCTTTTCAGATGTTTGTCCCTACGAAAGCGTTATTTGGTGCCGGTCAGCTCAATCATTTGCATGAACAGGCCCTTCCCGGCAAGAAAGCCCTGCTGGTCATTTCCAACGGGAAATCGACGAAAGTCAATGGCTATTTGGACCGGACGGAAAAGGAACTGCATACAGCCGGCGTCGAAACGGTCCTCTTCGACCAAGTCGAAGCGAATCCCTTGAAATCGACTGTCATGCGCGGCGGCGCCATGGCCAGAGAAAATCAATGTGACTTCATCGTCGCCTTAGGCGGCGGCAGCTGCATCGATGCAGCCAAGGGGATTGCCGTCGTCGCCACCAATGACGGCGATTTGTGGGACTACATCACCCAGGGCACGGGCAAGGGCAAACCCATTGCCATCAAGCCCCTGCCTATCGTCGCCATTACGACGACGGCCGGGACCGGCTCGGAAACCGATGCCGGCGGCGTCATCACCAATGAAGACACGAATGAAAAGACGCCCGTCAAAGGACCATCCCTCTTCCCGGTCCTGGCCATCATCGACCCGGAACTCATGGCGACGGTACCACCGAAGTTCACGGCCTACCAGGGTTTCGATGCCTTGTTCCACAATATCGAAGGCTATCTGGCCAATAAGGCCAATCTCATGAGCGAAATGGTCGCCTTGGAAGCCATCTCCCAGATTAGCGCCTACTTGCCGACAGCCGTCCAGAATGGCATCGACATGAAGGCCCGGGAACGCGTGGCTTTCGGCAACTATCTCGGCGGCTTGGAAATGTGCCTCAGCTCCAACATGAGTGAACACTCGCTGGAACATGCCCTCAGCGCCTATCACCAGGCCTTGCCCCACGGCGCCGGCCTGATTATGATCAGCCTGGCTTATTTCTTGCACATGATCGACATCCACGTCTGTGACGACCGTTTCATCATCCTGGCCCGCCATATGGGGCGTCCGGATGCGGCCAAACCGGAAGACTTCCTCGACGCCTTGAAAGAATTGCAGGAAAAATGCGGCGTCGCCAACCTCAAGATGTCCGACTACGGCATCAGTCCCGATGAATTCCATAAAATGGCCCATAATGCCAAGACGGCCATGGCGGGATTATTCATGGCCGACCGCATGCCCATGAGTGAAGAAGACTGCGTTGCTATTTATCAGGCATCGTATCGCTAATTTGCTAAAGCGTTGTAAATACAACGACCCTTTGGCCGAAAACAGGGTATACTATAGGCACAGTAAGGAATGACTTACTGGACTAAGTTTTCCGGATAGACGGTCCGGACAAAGGAGTGACTCATTATGAAATATAAAGTAAACGATACGTGTATTGCCTGTGGTATGTGTGCTGGGACTTGCCCGGAAGTGTTCCGTATGAACGATGATACGGGTATGGCTGAAGCCTATGCTGAATCGACGGAAGCTAACAACGACGCTGCTCAGGAAGCCATGAACTCCTGTCCGGCTGGGGCCATCGAAGAAGCCTAAGGCTGCAAGAAGTCTAAATAAAACATAAAGTGGCGGAATAAATATTGACATCTGCCCATTTATGCACTATGATATAGGTAAATTCATAGTACGTACGGCAAAGGCGCTGTTGAAAGCAATTTCAACAGCGCCTTTTGTGTATGTAACGGCGTGGGGACGCCGGAGGGGTATGAATTTAATTACTACAGTATTGCTATAATTATTACTTGAATACTGTATACAAAATATTTAATGCATCTATTGCAAGATGGGTATTGGGGAGGATATTATGAGAACAGAACATGACTTTTTAGGTGAAATGAATGTACCGGACAATGTTTATTATGGCGTACAGACCATGCGGGCTATGGAAAACTTCCATATTACAGGTGAACATCTGGATCCGGACTTCATCCAGGCCATGGCCATTGTCAAAAAAGCAGCTGCTCTCGCCAACATGGAAACGGGACGGCTCGACAAGAAAATCGGCAATGCCCTGGTACAGGCTGCCAGTGAAATCATCGACGGCCAGTGGCTGGACCAGTTCCCTGTTGATCCGATCCAGGGCGGTGCCGGTACTTCCGTAAACATGAATATGAACGAAGTATTGTGCAACCGGGCCTTAGAAATCATAGGCAAAGAAAAAGGCCGTTACGACATCATCTCGCCGAACAATCACGCCAACATGGCTCAGTCGACGAACGACGTCTTCCCGACGAGCATCAAAGTCTGCCTGAGCATGAAAGGCAAGAAGCTGACAGAAGTACTGAAGGAACTGGAAACGGAACTGGATGTCAAAGCCGATGAATTCAAAGATGTCATCAAGATGGGCCGTACCCACTTGCAGGATGCTGTTCCCATTACGCTCGGCCAGGAAATGGGCGCCTATGCTTCGGCTGTCGCCCGCGGCCGCAAACGCATTTCCCGGTCCCTCGAAGGCGTCCACGTCATCAACATGGGCGGTACGGCCGTCGGCACGGGCCTCAACGCCGAACCGGCTTACATCAAAGCCGTCGCCACGAAACTTTCCATGCTGACCGGTGATATCTTCGTCACGGCCCGCAACCTCATCGATATGACCAATAACACGGATATCTTTGCCGAAGTATCGGGCAATATGAAAGCTACGGCTCTCATGCTCATCAAGATGGCCAACGACTTCCGCCTCATGGCTTCCGGTCCGCGCTGCGGCCTCAACGAATTGAAGCTGCCGGCCCGTCAGCCCGGTTCTTCCATCATGCCGGGCAAAGTCAATCCGGTCATGGCTGAAGTCCTCGACCAGACGTGCTACCAGATCATCGGCAATGACATGGCCATCAGCCTGGGCGTCGAAAACGGCCAGTTCGAATTGAACGTCATGGAACCGGTCATGGCCTTCAACCTCTTCCACTCCATGCAGTATTTGACCAACGCTATCCACGCCTTCGTCAAATACCTGCTCAAAGGCGTCAAGGCCAACAAAAAAGCCTGCCAGTCCTGGGTCGACCACAGCGTCGGCATCGTCACGGCCCTCTTGCCGCACATCGGCTATGAACGGTCGTCCATGCTGGCCAAGGAAGCCTATGCCACAGGCCGCCCGATCCGGGAAATCATCCTCGAACACGGCTATCTGACGAAAGAACAGATGGACATCATCCTGTCGCCGCAGGAAATGACCCAGCCGGGTATTGCAGGCAAACAGGTCCTGGAAGAAACCTATCTGGCACAACAGAAAATCTCTGGCTAAATTCCCAAGCCATTTATCGTGAAGCAGCCCTGTCTCCTCCTGACAGCAGGGCTGCTTCTTTTTTTGCCGGAAATCCATTATAATAGGTTTGATGTTTGATATTTGATGTTTGGGGAGGCAGCTATGGATTGGCAGGATAATTTCCAAGAACATATACAGCTTTTGCAGCAGGCTCGGGAAGCGGATTTGACGAACCCCTTCGTCTGCCATGGCATCGTCCACATCTTCCAGGAAGCCTTTGATTTGGGCTTGATGGCCTTTCGCGAAGCCCTGAAGCGGGACGGCCAGGGCATGGCTGCCATGGGCTCCGCCAAGGAACTCATCGCCGCGGCCTATGAACAATACCTCTTCGTCGATGAAGACATATGGCTGGCCATGCTCCGCGACCGCCACGGCAGCCACGACGCCATAGAAGCACAGGTGGGGCGCATCTTGGGAACATACCAGGACGCCCTGGCGGCGTTGTACGATTCAGATGCGGATGCGCCGCGATAGACGCAGGCCACAAGTCACAAAAAAATGCACGGCCAGCGGCCTTGTGCGTAGGGGCCGTCCCGCGCCTTTCTGGCCCGTCAGGTGCCGACCTACGGAAGGCGCAGGACGGTTGCCAGAACGGACAGCTGTGGCTGGGCGGCCTGCTATGGAATTATGGAAAATCTCTTGACAGGACGGTCGTCACGTGGCTGGGCGGCCTGCTATGGAATTATGGAAAATCTCTTGACAGGACGGTCGTCACATGTTAGAATAATCGAAGTTAGGCGTTCACCAACGCCTGGCTTTTTTAAGTTACAGAAAAATTTCCTTGACTTAGAGGGGACTGTTGTGATACATTATAAAGGCAGTCTTACGTAACACTAGGCTTGTGACTATTTTTAAGAGAGGTGTAAGGAATGCGTACAGCTATCACTTTGGCATGCACAGAATGCAAACAGCGTAACTACCGGACGAACAAAAACAAAAAGAACAATCCGGACCGTTTGGAACTGAAAAAATACTGCCCGTTCTGCAAAAAAGAAACATTACACAAAGAAACGAAATAATTGATTGAATAAGATTGTGCTAATCTTATTTGGATGTGAGAGGTTATATGGCACTTTCAGCTAAAAAAGCAGCACAAAAGAATAAGAACAAGAAAAAGAACCCGGGCAAATCATTTTTATCTGGCGTAAAGGTAGAAATGAAAAAAGTCATCTGGCCGACGAAGAAGGAATTGATCAACTACACGGTTATGGTCATTGTCGCTACCATCGTCGTAATGGTAATCATTGGCGTAGCTGATGGTGTATTTTCACAGCTGTTCAAGTTACTTCAGCTTGTTGTCGGATAGGAGGCTTGTGCTTAAATGGAAGCAGATATGAAATGGTATGTCATCCATACGTATTCCGGTTATGAAAATAAAGTAATGCAAACGCTGGAACAAAAAGTCAAATCCATGGGGTTAGAAAACGTCATTAACCGTATTCTCATTCCAATGGAAGATGAAATTGACATCAAAGACGGTAAGAAACGGACTGTCAAGCGGAAAGTATTCCCTGGCTACGTTCTCATCGAAATGGAAGTCAATGACCGTTCCTGGTATGTCGTCCGCAATACACCGGGTGTTACCGGTTTTGTCGGCTCGGCAACCAAGCCTATCCCGCTGGAACCGAAAGAAGTCGAAAAGATTCTAAAGACCCAGGGCATAGAAAGCGAACCGAAAACGCATATCTCTGTCGAAGTTGGCGAAGAAGTGCGCATCACCGAAGGTCCTTTTGAAAATTGCATGGCCGTCGTAACGGAAATCAATGAAGAAAAAGGGACTGTCAAAGGCCTCGTCAATATGTTTGGCCGAGAAACTCCAGTAGAAGTCGACTATTCTCAAATCGAGAAGGGTCTGGAATAAATACTTCTAAATGCGGCAACTCGCCGCGAGTGGGAGAATCGCAAGATTCGTTTGACCACATCTTGTAATGTAAGGAGGTGTAACTCACCATGGCAAAAAAAGTAGCAAGAATGGTAAAACTCCAGTGTGAAGCTGGTAAAGCAACTCCGGCGCCTCCGATTGGCCCTGCATTAGGCCAGGCTGGTGTCAACATCATGGCTTTCGTCAAGGAATTCAACGAACGCACAGCTAAACAGGCTGGCTTCATTATCCCTGTCGAAATCACAGTCTATGAAGACCGTTCCTTCACTTTCATTACGAAAACACCGCCGGCTGCCGTCCTATTGAAGAAAGCAGCAGGTTTGGACAAAGCTTCGGGCGAACCGAACAAGAAAAAAGTAGCTAAATTGGGCCGCGACAAAGTCCGCGAAATCGCAACGACTAAGATGCCGGACCTCAACGCTAACGACGTTGAAGCTGCTATGAAAATGATTGAAGGCACCGCTCGCAGCATGGGTATCGAAATCGTCGACTAATTCGATGATGCTCTGCCCGTGGAAGGGGTAACCCGTTAAACCACATAAGGAGGAAGAAACATGGCAAAAGTAGGCAAGAAATATGCTGAAGCTGCAAAACTGTTCGACAAACAGAAACAGTATGATGTTGCAGAAGCAATCGACATCTTGAAAAAGATGGATACTGCCAAATTCGACGAAACCGTTGAATTGGCCGTAAACCTTAACGTAGATCCGAAATACGCGGACCAGCAGGTCCGCGGCGCCTTGGTACTGCCCCACGGCATTGGTAAATCCAAGACTGTCCTCGTATTTGCTCAGGGCGATAAAGAAAAAGAAGCTTTAGCTGCTGGCGCTGACTATGTCGGTGCTGATGATCTCGTAGAAAAGATCAAAGGTGGCTGGCTCGACTTCGACGTAGCAATCGCTACTCCGAACATGATGGGTAAAGTTGGTCGTCTCGGTAAAATCCTCGGTCCTAAAGGCCTCATGCCTAACCCGAAGGTTGGTACTGTCACGATGGACGTTACAAAAGCTGTTAGCGAAAGTAAAGCTGGTAAAGTTGAATACCGCACGGATAAAGCCGGCAACATTCATTCTTCTATCGGTAAAAAATCTTTCGACGCAGATAAATTGGTTGACAACCTGACTGCTTTGGTTGATACACTCATCAAAGTTAAACCGTCGGGTGCAAAAGGCCAGTACATCAAATCCATCACGGTTAGCTCCACGATGGGCCCTGGCATCCACATCAACCAGTACAGCATCAAAGGTGCTGCAAAGAAAGAAGAAAATTAATATCTCTCTTAGCTGTAGACTGAAGGTATGTATAATGGACGTATGTCCGCCATCTGAGGCTATGAAACTAGCAGATATCTGACTTTGACTAGTTCGGCCTCGTGGTTTCCATGAGGCCGTTTTTGATTGCTAAGACGATATAAATCCCAGTTCAAGGAGGTGTATCGAACTCATGTCCACATATGCAAATCATCCGGTTTCTCCGGCAAAAGCTGCTGTCGTTGAAGAAATGAAAGAAAAACTGCAGTCCGCTCAGGGCGCTGTTTTCGTTGGTTTCTCCGGCCTTACCGTAGCTGATGTCACGAAACTTCGCCGTAAGTTCCGCGAAGGCGGTGTTGAATACAAAGTCATCAAAAACACGTTGACCCGTATCGCCGCTGACGAACTCGGCTATAACGCATTAGATGCAATTTTCGAAGGCCCGACGGCTCTCGCTTATTCCACGGAAGACGCTGTAGCTCCGGCTAAGATCCTCAAAGAATTCATCAAAGAAACAAAGACTGAAGCGCTGACTGTAAAAGCAGGTCTCGCTGATGGTCAGGTCATTGATGTTGCAGCTGTTGACGCTCTGGCAAGCTTGCCGAGCCGCGAAGAACTCCTCGCAAAATTGGTTGGCAGCATGCAGGCTCCTATCTCTGGCCTTGTCAACGTACTCCAGGGCAATATCCGCAACATGGTTTATGTGCTTGACGCTGTACGCGCTAAAAAAGCAGAACAGGAAACTGCTTAATTTAGCTTACATAACTTAAAAATTAAACTCAAAAATTGATACTATGGAGGTATTTAAAAATGACTAAAGAAGAAATCATGGAAGCCATTGAAAATATGACTGTTCTCGAACTTTCCGAACTCGTAAAAGCTATGGAAGACAAATTCGGCGTTTCTGCTGCTGCTCCGGTTGCAGTTGCTGCTGCTCCGGCTGCTGGCGGTGCTGCTGCTGAAGAAAAATCCGAATTCGACGTCATTCTCCAGTCCGCTGGCGACAAAAAAATCGGCGTTATCAAAGTTGTCCGTGAAGTTACGGGCCTCGGCTTGAAAGACGCTAAAGCTCTCGTTGACGGCGCTCCGAAAGCTGTTAAAGAAGGCGTTGCTAAAGCTGACGCTGAAGCTCTCAAAGCTAAACTCGAAGAAGCTGGCGCTACTGTCGAACTCAAATAATTTCACAAGGGAAATTATCGGACCTGTGTACGATTACGTACACAGGTCTTTTTTTGTTGCCCGGACTCAAAAGTGGCTTTGCCGCAATAAACGCTGAAATATAAGGCGCAGGAGCGCCAGAGGCTCCCATGTGAAGGGGAGCTGGCCGCCAAAGGCGGTCTGAGGTGTTCTTATGGTTGTAATCAGGTCATAAGCCTGTAGCGGCGCAGCCGCATCGTAGGGGCTCGCACGTGGCGATCCCGCATGAATTCTGTACATAGCCGGATCCATGATAGGTGGTTCGTTGCTCGTGATTCGTAGTCCGTAAAAGCCTGCCACTATGCCAGACTGGGTTGTGGAGAAATCTCACAGCGGGCTGCCCTCATCGGGACAGCCCCTACGCATACGGCCGCAGGCCGTGTTTTTTTTTGCGACTGCCCGTGAACGGTGTATTATTTTTATCGCCTATATGTGATAATGTAGGGGACGGCCTGGTAAGCCTTTTTGGCCCGTCATTAGGATTGAATGGGGTGTGGCCGTGTTTCTAAGAAAAGGAGAGATTGACGTGGATTTAAAAGAAGTATCGGAACGTTCGGCTGCTATCAGAGCTGCTTATCATGCATTGGAACGGGAGTATCATGGCTCCGAATGGTCCGTCGAGGAAGATGCCCTGGCTTTTTTGACCGATGCCGGCCTGGTAGGACGGCTGACTATGAGTCATGAAGGGCGCTGGCCATCTGATGAAGAAGGCAAACTCCCGTCTAAAATCGGGGAATGTGTATGGTGGTTGTCCGTTCTGGCCGACCGGACTGGGCTGGATTTTGCCGATTGTGTGCAGCAGTTTCTGGCAGATACCGAACAGACCTTGAAATAACAGGCAGAAACGTCGGGAGGATGGTCTGTTTCCCAGCTGCTAAAGTGGGCAAAATCACATTGACGAAGACGACAGGATATGTTAGAACAATGCTAATTTCATAAGAACACCGCTTCTGTCACCGGACAGGAGAAATGAGGTGTCTGGGAGTTGTCGTAGGTACGGCATGGATTACATGCTATAAGACAATTCCTGGGCACCTCTGTTTTTTTTTAGGAGGGAATATCATGATTCAAATACGTATGCAGCAGGGACTTTCACAGGACGCCCGGATTATCCGGCAGGAGGTATTTGTCGAAGAACAGGGTTTTCATCATGAATTTGATGAAACCGACCAGGCGGCATGGCATCTGGTGTTATATGAAAATGGGCATGCCGCTGGCTGCTGCCGGCTCTTTACATCAGACAATCCGGATGTGTATATACTGGGCCGCCTGGCCGTACGGAAATCCTGCCGCGGCCGACAGTACGGGGAGCGCCTGGTACAGGGAGCGGAAGGATGGCTGCGCGGCCGTCATGTGAAACGGCTGGCTCTGTCGGCACAGGTCCGGGTGCGCCCGTTTTATGAAAAACTGGGATATACCGCATCAGGTGACGAATATCTGGATGAATATTGTCCTCACATCCATATGGAAAAGGAGTTGACAGAATGAGCCTGATACACTGGATTCCTTTTTTCATCATCGTCATTGGCAATATAGGCTATCACCTGGTCGCCAAGGCAACACCGTCGGCAGCCCCGCCTTTTCTGGCCCTCAGTGTTACCTATCTGGTCAGTTTCCTCCTGTGTGCCGCTGCTTACGTGGTGACAGGGCTTTCGCTGCGGCAGGATCTGCATACATTGAACTGGGCAAGCGCTGCCTGGGGACTGACGCTGGTGGCTGTCGAATTTGGCTATATCCTGCTATACCGGACTGGCTGGAAAATCAGTATGGCCTCTCTCCTGGCCAATGTCAGCGTGGCGCTCCTCCTGGCAGGTATAGGCGTCCTGTTTTACAAAGACGTTCTGCTGCCCCGGCAGATCATCGGCATCATCCTGTGCCTGGCCGGCGTTTTTTTCCTGCGTCCGTGAGTGGTTTTTCCGGGCTGCGGCCCTTCCTCATTGTCGTCCCTGTCACGGATGGGGTATAATAATCATAATGATACATCGAAGGAGTGACAAAGGTGAAACAGGTGACAGATATAAAAAAAGATTCGTTGCTTCAAGGGGAGTCTAAGAATATAGAATATAAGGAAAGGGTTCCTGAAGACAGCCAGAAATATATGAAGTCTGTTGTTGCCTTTGCCAATGGCGATGGTGGACGAATTGTATTTGGTGTTGAAGATAGAACGATGCGGGTTATCGGTATTCCTCAGGCTGACCTTTTTCAAATAATGGATGCTATTACCAATGCGGTTACGGATAGCTGCGAACCGATGATTATTCCAGATCTTTTTGTTCGAGAAGTAGAAGGGAAATCGCTTATCATTTTGGAAATTGTACCAGGAATGCAACGGCCATATTATATTAAAAAGAAAGGTCTTGTAAGGGGAACCTACATCCGAACGTCTGGGACAACGCGACCTGCAGATCGGGCGATTTTACAGGAGTTACTTTTGGAAGGAGAAAACAAGTTTTTTGATCAACAGCCTATTCCTAATCTAAAAGTAACGAAGCATGATGTAACGGCATTATGCCGTTTTATGAGTGAAACGGCTAAAAAAAAACGCATCATCAGATATCCAGCGTCAAGGAATCAAGGAGTTAACGGCTAATCAACTCATTTCATGGGGCCTTTTGATTGAAAGCAAAGACCAGCTTATACCGACTTATGCCTATGCGATGTTGACACATCAGGCTGGGTATCCTCCAGTCGTTCAATGTGCTGTCTTTAAAACGGAAGATAGAGCTGTTTTTGTCGATAAGCGTGAAATTGATGCACCGATTCAGGAACAAGTGGAAAAAGCATATCAGTATGTACTTGAAAAGATTAATATGGGAGCCAGATTTCAGGGGGTCTATCGTCAGGATATTTATGAATTACCTCCGGACAGCATCCGGGAATTGATTGCCAATGCACTTGTCCATCGTAATTATTTGGAGCCGGAATCCGTTCAGATAGCCCTTTTTTCAGATCGATTAGAAGTTACTTCTCCAGGTGGCCTGATGCGCGGCGTAACACCTGAAAAAATGAAAGAAGGGTTTTCAAAGATTCGGAACCGGGCTTTAGCAAATGCGTTTGCTTATATGAACTTAATTGAAAAATGGGGCAGTGGTTTTCCACGTATTTTCCGGGATTGCCGGGATTATGGTTTGAAGGAACCGGAAATCATTGATTTTGATGGCGATTTGCGCGTTAACTTGTACCGGACAACTGACCAAACGACTGACCAAACTAAAAAAAATGACCAAACCCCGAAAACTGGACAAACGGGAACGAATATGCCTGTAAAACTAAATGAAAAGGAAAAAGTTATTTTGTCATATCTTCAAAAGAAACCGGATGGCACGCAACATGAAATCGCTAAAGCAACATCACTGTCTCTTAGTACGATAAAGTATTATATGAAAAAGCTCCAGGAAAAAGACTGTCTTCAACGTATGGGAACGCACCGGAAAGGATACTGGGTCGTGAGATTCAACTAATGCTATTCCGTCATGGCACCGTCAGGGGACAGGTATCGCTTTTATCCATTCTGCTGACCGAACGACTGACCAAACTCTGAAAACTGACCAAATAACTAACCAAACTGACTAAACAACTAACCAAACTGACCAAACTCAAAAAGGAGAGAATCATATGGAATTACAAGAAGTATCGAAACGCTCTGCGGCCATCAGAAAGGCCTATCATGCTCTGGAACGGGAATATCATGGCTCCGAATGGTCGGCAGAGGAAGATGCCCTGGCTTTTTTGACCGACGCCGGACTGGTAGGACGGCTGACTATGAGTCATGAAGGGCGCTGGCCATCTGATGAAGAAGGCAAACTCCCGTCTAAAATCGGGGAATGCGTATGGTGGCTGGCCGTTCTGGCCGACCGGGCGGGGTTGGATTTTTCCGATTGTGTGCAGCTGTTTCTGGCAGATACCGAACAGGCCTTGAAATAACAGGCAGAAAAGTCGGGAGGATGGTCTGGTTCCCCGCTGCTAAAGTGGGCAGGATTATGAATATCTGGATGAATATTGTCCTCACATCCACATGGAAAAGGAGTTGATAGCAGTGTTACCTATCTGGTCAGTTTTTCCTGTGTGCCGCTGCTTACGTGGTGACAGGGCCTTCACTGCGGCAGGATCTGCATACATTGAACTGGGCGAGCGCTGCCTGGGGACTGATGCTGGTGGCTGTCGAATTTGGCTATATCCTGTTATACCGGACAGACCGGAAACCCGTGCGTGAATGACTGCCTTGTGATATAATGAACGTATATTTTGTAAACGCTATTTATATAATTTGTCTTGACAATCATAATGCTTTATAACGCATGGCATAGAAGGATGTGAAGGGCATGGGGCTAGAGGAAATCCAGAGCGAGCTGCATCGCTATTACGACCGGCTGACGTCCGGTATCTACCTGATCGGTATGCAACCGGGGGAACCCATTTTATTCGTCAATAAAGGGATGCTGAAGATTTATCATTGTATGGATGAAGCGGAGTTTTACCGCTTTACGGGACGGCGGTTCCGGGGCATGGTCGATAGTGAGGACTATTATCCTGTCGCCCACATGTCGGAAACGGACTATTCGGAGTTCGTGACCTTCCGCTTCCGCACGCGGGATGACCATTTCCGCCGGGCCGAAGGTTCGGCCAGCGTCATTTCTCTGGAAGATGGGACCAAGGCATGGCTGCTGCAGCTCATCAGCAGTGAACTGAGGGGCAGCAGTACCCAGAACGACCCGCTGACGGGGCTGATGGGGATGCGCCTGTTCTTCAAGAAAGCCCTGCAGGTAGCCCGGCGGGAAAGTCCCCAAGGCCGTCTGTCTGAATACTGTCCGACTTATTTCAATCTGACGAACTTCCGCCTCTACAATTCCCTACACGGACTGGCTGCCGGCGACCATTGCCTCAAGCGCATTGCCGAGCTGCTGCGCCAGTATTTCCCGGGAGACCTCATTTCCCATTTTTCGGCCGATGGTTTTGGCGTCCTGGCGAAGCGGGAAGATATATTCCAAAAGATAGAAGTCATCTGCAGCCGTGTCAACGCGTATATCAATAATTCCAATATCGTCTTGAAGGCCGGCGTCTGCCTGCTCGAAGAGGACGATATCCATATCGTGCGCCATACTTTCGACATGGCCAAGATTGCCTGTGATACCATCAAGACTGATGCCACTCGGTGCTGGGCTATTTATACGCGGGAAATGGGCGTCGCCCTGGAGAAGCGGGATTTCGTCCTGGAAAATTTCAACACGGCCTTAGAAAAAGGCTACATCAAAATCTATTATCAACCCGTCGTCCGTACGATGACCGGGAAAATCTGCGGTGTCGAAGCGCTGGCCCGCTGGGAAGATCCCGTTTACGGCCGACTCACGCCGAATGTCTTCATTCCCGTCCTGGAACAGGCCCGGCTCATCCATAAGCTGGATGGCTATGTCCTCAATCAGGTAGCGAAGCAGCTTCATTACCAGCTGGCCAATAAAAGGCCTGTCCTGCCGGTATCGGTCAATTTATCGCGTCATGATTTCAACCTCATGGACCCTTTTGCGGTTGTTGAAAAAGTCATTTCCCGCTATAATCTACAGCGGGATTATTTCCGCATCGAAGTGACGGAAACGGCGTTGGTCAAAGAAAAGCACAATCTGCTCCGCAGTTTGAAGCAGTTCCAGTAGTCGGGCTACCAAGTCTGGCTCGATGACTTCGGCAGTGCCTATTCCTCGCTCAACGTCCTTCACAACTATCATTTTGATGAACTGAAGATTGACATGGCCTTTTTACATAATTTCAATGAACAGAGCCGTCAGATTATCAAGGCCATCGTCCTCATGGCGAAAGAACTGGGCATACATACTTTGGCCGAAGGCGCAGAAACAAAGGCCCACGTCGACTTTTTGAAGGATGTCGGCTGTGAAAAGATACAGGGCTATTATTTTGGACGGCCTATGACCTACGAAGACTTGTCAGTGTTTTGCAAGCACTATGAGCATGGCTTGGAAACGCGGCGGGAAGAACCAGTCTATGATAAAGCCGGTCTGGTCAATGTCGTAACGGATTTACCGACTGCTATTTTCACTACGATGCACTCAGCCGGGGTGTTATGG
>NZ_APHY01000041.1 GCF_000417505.1 Megasphaera sp. NM10 | reverse complement strand
TCAGCCTTCACAGGGGAGGCCTTTTGGCTCGCTCCTGCGCCTGATTTCCAGAGTCTATTGCGGCAAAGCCGCTTCTGAGTCCGAAGCAAACCGTCCACGAAGAACGACCATAAAGCTATGATGTTTTTGCATACATAAAAAGAGCCTGTGCACGATTACGTGCGACAGGCCCTAAATAGGGTCAAAAAAAGGACCCGTATGATGACGGGTCCTTCCTAAAACCTTATTTCAAATGATATTCTCGCAGTAATTTTTCCTGGTACTCATTATCCCGCAAGACACGGTCGATTTCTTCTTTCCGGCCTTCCTCCAACAGCTTTTGAAGCAAGGTACTGAGTGCCTGTCTTCCTGTTTTATCACCACGTTCCTGGCCTATCTTTTCGCCGCGTTCCTGGCCTATCTTTTCACCGCGTTCTTGCCCTGCCTTTTCCCGGCTGTAAAGGGCCGAAGCGATGTCACGCATGGTACGTTCATCGAACTGTATATCATTCATAACTAAAGCTCCTTTTCGAGTTTCAGGCAGATACTTCTTCATCAATCTGGCTTTCTGCATATACCGTTTCCGGGGCCACATCAATCGTTCCATCAGCCCAAGTCAGGATACCGTGGAAAATAATAGGATTCTCGAATACAGCATCCTCCGCCAGGGGAGCAAAAGCCGGTCCTTTCAGCTTTTTCGTATCGAACCGACGTATCTCCCCATTCGAGAACGTAACCCTGAGCATCCGATTCGGTAAAGGCTTTACAGCAATAATACGGATTCCAGGACTTGTTGTTTCAGCATAACAAATTCCTTCATGTTCATACATATCCATCCCTCATTTCATTGGTGGAATTTTTTCAAAATGTTCTCCTTGAACGGCTTTATTCCAGGCCGCATAGATTTCTTTTCCTCAATTATATCATTATTTATTGGCTTTTTGCCGATACAGCATATAATTAAGGATAAAAAAGGACCCGCATGATGACGGGTCCTTCCTAAAACCTTATTTCAAATGATATTCTCGCAGTAATTTTTCCTGGTACTCATTATCCCGCAAGACACGGTCTAATTCTTCTTTACGGCCTTCCTCCAATAGCTTTTGAAGCAAGGTACTGAGTGCCTGTCTTCCTGTTTTATCACCAATCTTTTCGCCACGTTCCTGGCCAATCTTTTCGCCACGTTCCTGACCGGCCTTTTCCCGGCTGTAAAGGGCCGAAGCGATGTCGCGCATGGTACGTTCGTGTTCCCAATAGGCTGATTTCAGCTTGTTATTCGTGGCAAACTGTTTTTCGTAATCCATAGCTTCCTTGATAGCCGTATCACTCATAGCTAAAGCCCTCCTTTCCTGGTCACTGAAATTAGGTGAGAAATAGGCAATCCATCGTTCTGACCGTTTCAGCTTCTTGATGTCGCTGATGTGGATTTTCTTGAGTTCGATGAAATGCATTTCCAAATGATTCGTCAAAATATCATGCGTATCATCATTCATGATATGATACGTGTTAGCATACGTCTGGTATTGTGGGAACTGGTTGAAATCCAACAGATTGATGGTGATGACCGGACGAAGGTCTGCATATAAATCGCCCTTTTCCAGTTCACGGCTGTATATGCGTCCCCAGTAATACAAGGAACGATTGACCATATATTCATCGAGGAGCACTTGTACTTCAACATGTACCCGTGTACCATCGCCCATTTCTACCAGGACATCGAGGAAAGAACGTTTCCCATCAATCTGCGGTGGAACGATTTCTTTATCCGAAAAAGTGACAGATGTAAAAGCATTGCTTCCTTCCCGGTTCAAAATAGCATTGATGAAATTCAAAGTCAGCGTCTTCCGCTCTTCTGAGCCTAACAGGGCTTTGAAGAATACATCGTTAAGGCGGTTCAAATGGATAATATCAGGAATATCAGACGTTGGCATAGTAATCACCTCTCCATTAATTTTATCATTGGCCTGTTGCAACGTCAATCAAGACCATTCCGTAAAAGGACAAGAGTCCACTATAAATATTACATTCATGATAATCACCCCCGTTTCTTATCATTTCCCAAAGGACTTGCCTTCGGCATCGATTTTCAAACGGCAAGGAGTGTCAGCCGTCAATGGCAGGAGTCCCATCGGGAAGCTCCTTGACGACTGGCACTTCTTGCCGTTACCCTGGCCGTGCGAAGGCTGCTTTTTCCCCTTCCTATTAAGGCTTATTAAGACCTAATAGGGCTTATTAGTGCTAAATAGGGCTAAATGAGGCAGGAAAAACCGGAACGTGGAATCACGTTCCGGCTTCACTGGGATTTATTAAAAAGAGAAAGGAGAGAAAGCGAGGTATTACGCCCTACTGCGGTGTATCGAAAGCCGGAGCTGCCATGTAGTCATAGTTTTCGCTATAACCATGCATCGAAGCTTCTTCTTTCAGCTTGTTAGCCTTCTGCTGCTGGCAGGCTGCCAGCCATTCCTGCGGGGTATCAAATGCCGGAGCAGCTGCGAAAGCACCACCAATGGAAAGGCTCATAGCCATAACGAGTAAACCTGCCATTTTCTTCATGTTCTTTTTCATCATTATCATGCACTCCTTTTAGTAAAAGTATAGTAAAGTATAGTTACTTATTGCCATCATCAGGTATGAACAGGAAATCTCTCAATGGCATGTTGAGATATTCCGATAGGACTTGGATGTCCTTCACTTTGAGCAGTTCCGGATTCCGTTCCAGTCTTCTATAGGTTTGGACAGTTACCCCCAGGATCTTTGCCATGTCACATTGTCTTTTTCCTCTCAACCTTCTTGCTTCTGCCAAGGATAACTTCATCGGTTTCCTCACCTCCTGCTGACTATACTTTACCATAGTTTAATATATTTTTCAATAGTAAAAGTATATTTTTCTATGTTTTTAGGCAACTTTTTTATACTTCATGTTGAAAAAAATAGATATTAATAGTAATATTTTATATATAAGGAGGTGCTGCTATGACCATCGGCCAAACCATCCGGGCTATCCGGCAGGTAAAAGGAATCTCTCAAAAAGAACTGGCAGATATTTGCGGGGTCAGCATGGGTGCCGTTTCTGCCTGGGAACAAGGCCGCAACGATCCCCGGCCGCGTATCCTGAACAAGATTGCGGAATATTGCCAGATTCCCGTGAATGATCTCCTGCATCCGCCCGAAGACGACATCGTATCCATCGCCAGTAATGCTACCGGCTCAGGCCGTCAATTTTCTGAAAGGGAAACTAGGCTGATTTATAAATACCGGAAATTATCTCCCCTTGGCAAAGCTACGGTAAATGCTGTCATCCAGGTCCAGCTCGAAGGGCTAAAAGAAAAGCCGAAATACACAGGCGTTATCAGCGAATCCTCTCCATCTGGCTTTTATGCCAATATCCAGGAGTCCAGTCCGGAGATCCAGCAGGAAATGGAACGGTACTTCCATTATTTGAAAGCGAAAGAAGCCGCCAAGAATACGGAAAAGCAGGAATAATTAGGCTCTATTCGTGTTTATTAGTGCTTAATAAGCCCTATTAGGCTTTATTAAGTCTTATTATGCAGGCTTAGGCGATGCCGCATTGACACCGTAAGAAGCCCCTTGAGATTCATAGCATTTCAAGGGGCTTCTTGCATTTCATCACCAGCTGTCTATCGTGGCGGGATGGTCATAATCATAGTCGATGTGATGGGCATATACATATACTTCGTGAGCCGGGAATTCAGCTTGTATCTGTTCATTCCATTGTTCCAGTTTGCTCAGCAAATCGTCTGTATCCCTTTCATCCGTATTCAACAGCTGTTGCAGGAACTGGCGGCCTTCTTTCTCTCCGGGGTATTCATTACATTCGTCAATGAATTGTAACTCCGGTCTTCTTTTCAAAACATACGGTTCAACATAGGCGTCGATGCACCAGGCTTCGGTGACGAACACTTTATGAATATCATTGGTCATATACAGCCCGGTCCCTAATTCTTCAGCAGTGTAGATATAATGGATGTCATCATAAGCGGCTACCAGCTCATCCATGTATTCATGGCACGGTTTCCACTTCGTTTCCACCTTGAACAGGAAGTATCGTCCGGCAGGCTCATCGACTATCGCCCCGACGTGGTCAACCAATATCTCCGTATCCTTATAATGGATAACGGCACGCCCAAGCTTGAGCTGTTCCCAAATCCGTGCCAGCCCTTCATAGTTCTTTTTCGTCAGAATCGCATAATAAGTCGTACACCAGTTAGCCATTGAAATCATCCTTTCCCTTACATAGTAATCATGAAACCATAGACATAATTCAAAGCCTTCGTAATCGCATAATGGGATGCAACTACCGTGACCAGATGAGCGATGATGAAGTCCATGTGACCATCTCCTTCCGGCAAACTGCCTTCGATGGCTATACCGAAACAGGGATGACGCTGATCGTCCAGGAGGAGTCCTGAAAGGAAGCTCCTTGAGGGTCAGCGTCATCCCTGTTATCCTCTAAGCCCGAAGGCTTGCCATCCTTTCTTTTTATTAAGGCTTCTTAGACGCAAAAAAAGAGAGCTTTACAGCTCTCTTTTTGATTAAGCGGCTTCCATGTCAATATCTCTCGTCTGGCAGGAAAGGTTCGTCCGCTTTGAATAATCTGCACAGGCTCGGTTGATACTGTCTGAGGTACTGACCTGCTTATTGGCGAAAAGCTTGGCCTGTACGATTCTTTGCCGCTGGATTTCGAGAAGGGCCATGATGTTGCCGTCATCATCGGTTACGACGACAAGCTGATTATATTGGTTCATCCGAGTGGCATAGGATAAGGAACAGTTTCGCAAGGTCATCGCAATCTTTTTCAATTCGCTTTTCCGTTCGACACAATGGAACTGGTAGCCATCGACGGACTGATGCAATGCCTCGATAATCTTCTTGTCAATCTGGAAGACGACTTCACGGTTTTCCTGTTTCGTAATCGCCACAGACAGCCAATCATGGAGCTTGCGGAAAGGGACTTTTTCCTTTTCATAGGCTTTCAACGTCGTCGCATCGGCCAGTTTCCACATATGCAGAGTATCTTCATTTTCCTGGCTCCACTGACGCTGTATGAAACGGCTGGCCTTGATATGGGGATAGCGTGGATAAAAGGTATGGACAAACTCACAGATTTTCTCTATATCACGGCGACCATCAGTATATTCAGAATAACCACTACAAGTCCATTTACGTATCCGTGCTAAATCGGAGAATACAGGGAAGGCCAGATAAGCTAAATCTATGGTCGGCAAAGAAAATGCCTTGACCAGCGGATAAAAGTCTTCATAATGCAGGTGCTTCCGTACAAATGGCGTGTTCGGAAGTTTCAGTGCTTCAATGAGAGCGGCGTCATAGGTCATGCCCTGTTTCATTCGTGCTTCCATATTGCTTTCCCAGTTTTCCGGTAGTTCCTGGCCCTTTACAGCCTTTTTCAGCCAGTCAGGGAATGACAAGTCTCCTTTTCCGCCATAAGGGACGAGGTCAGCATCCCAGAAGCGTACTTTATGGGCCATGGCCAATACGCTGGCAAATACTTTCATACTGTGCTGACTGGAAATGAACAGCCTTTTTTCTTGAAATCCCAGTTCTTTCATATGGCGGTTGATAGTAGTACGCATCATTCTCAGCAAAGCCGTCAATGAAGTCCCCCGTCGGACAACATGGTCAGCGGCGATATACCAAAGGGCCGTCCTTTCCCTCATCGTGTCAAAGGAACTGATGTATCCCAGCTTTTCTGTCTGGTGTACATTACTCTTGTTTTCATCATACGTCCAGTATACGTCATGGCTTTTCATATCAAAGACAAACCGTTCCTGCACCTTCTGATAGGCCGCATGATACCGTGCGGCATCAGCTTTGATGGCATCATAGGTCAGACGAAGTTCTAGCTTGTCCTTAAAATCGACAAGTGTGATACGCATAGCATAAGGCATAGGTTGTGTCTTATCATGATTAAACATGACGGCGTTCCCATGGTGATGATGGCCACATGCAGGGCAGTAGAATTCATCTTCGTTCAGCCGCCAGTTGAAGTAGGAAACGCTGTTGCATACCGCACAATACGCCTTGTATTCATGGTGTTCAGAATCGTAGGATATAAAAGCCGTCGGCGTCCCCTGCTCTTTATAGTTTACGATTTGACTTCCGATAATCAATTCAGCAATCTTCTTCATCATCGTCACCATCCAATCCGGCAAATAAGCTTCCTTCTTCGGTTTTAGCCTTCTTCAAATCATCTTCAATAGCTTTCTTCTGCGCTTCTTCTTTCTGTTTGGCCGTATCCTTGGCCCGTTGGGCTTCTTCGGCTTTCTGCTTGGCTTCTTTCTGCGCCTTTTCTTCGTCAAGCAAGGTATCCTTGTGCTTGTTCAACAGCAAGACGGCCATGTTCAAAGCCTTTTCCTGGGTATCGCAGAACGCTTCAAGGAACCTCGTCTTTTCCGGTTCCTGTGAATGTTCCTTGTCATAGGCAATCAAGCTACGAATAGCCTTGAGGAAATCCAACTGCATAGAGAAAGTCCGTTCCATCATGGAAACACTGTTCATATCCGGCATATTATCCCATCCTTTCCAAATGGCAGACACCTTAGCCCCTTGCTTCCGGCGCTGCCTTCGCTGCCATCAAAAAAGCAGGATACGCTCAGGGCGACAAGGACGGCATAGCCGTACATTTCATCCTTGTCGCCCTGGGCGTATCCTGCTAACCTGCAGCCGCGAAGGCGATGCTATTTATTTGCTTCTTATTATGGCCTGAAAAATCATTCAGCGATAAGCTAGAGATAGTACAGTAATTTGTAATATTGTTAATTACTTTGCATCAGGACAAATTTTATATGTTCTACTGAGTGATCCTAAGAAAAGGTCTTTGGCCGAGCTGCCCGTGAATTTGTCGATTGCGTCTTGAACTTTAGGAGTCATTAAATCAAGATAACGGCATTCTCCATTTTTTTCATCTGCAACAGCCAATACACTGCCAAACATTTTAGGGTAATCTCGTAGATATTTCACATAACCTTTAAGTTTGGCGACACTGTCTCCCAGCCAATCACCGTGTGGATCAACAATAGTACGAACTATTTCTCCATTACCAGTCTTCTGAAAGAAGATAAAATCTGGATACATATTTTCCCATTCCCCGCCAATCATATAAGGAATTGAAAGAGAAGCATTCAGATTCCTAGACTGGTTTCGATACCAAGCTACGGTTATAGAATGAGACAACTCTGTCCATACTATTTTTTTCTCCAAATCATTTAGTTTCAAGTATGCCCATCCATTATCATCACAGATAATGTGCTTTGGATAACAGTCGTAGTCCTGATTCTGTCGAGTAACACTTGCATTAATATTTAGTTTTGAATTTACATATGGCAGGCTATTCCCCTCGATACGATCCCATCTGATTTTATTCTCTTCGGAAACCGCATATCTTGACGGGCCATAGACGTCTAACAAGTCATGGGTTTTATTTTCTGCCCAAACTTCAAGCCCATGCATAATTTCAAAGCAAGCAGCTACAGCGCTTATTCTTGCTACTGCCTTATCATACGACTCCGATTCATTTTTCATATTTCTGTTGATATATGATTTAACAATATCTGACGCACCCGCAAATTTGTTCACCGCTTGCCGATAGTAAGCAACCATCCGGTTTGCATCATTTTCCACTAATTCCTCATGATCTTCATATTCTTCGCCAGTAAGCGGATCAATACGTTTGATAATAACTGTTGTATTACAAATGTCATTGTAAGATCGCTTGAACTCTTGCTGATGCTTTACAATCTCAGCTTCAACATTATTGCAAAATTCCTCCGTAACATTCCTGTCCAAATCAGAATCAGTATCAATATCCGATGTAATAACATCGACGCAATCCCATAAATCTAAAAACGCATTTGGCTTATCATGGCGTACCTGTCGGGTGATAATAGATTCGAAACTTTGCTTAATAAGCCATCATCAACTTGGGGGATTCTATCAAGTATTTCTTTTGAATCGTTAGCATTATCATTTTCTGTATCTACTTCAAATTCGTCCAAATCATCGCATGTACCTGATTCAGCATTGATTGATTCGATTAACTTCGTATCACTATTATTAATTTCTGTTTCCGTTATAGATTCATCTATCGTCGGCTTATTAATAGCTGCTGATTTTCCATTTGAATTATCCTTGTCATCTGCTGCTAGCAGCTCTTCTCTACGTCGTTTTACACTGCCGAACCACCCGACATTAGCAGGATTCTTCAGAATGCCACCATTTTCATCAACAGGGATATTGTCCTCCTTGAGTTTTTCAACAACGCTTTCTACCGTTTGAGAATCATACTCTGGTAGGTAACATGCTACAGTATTAAGTTCTTCGACCGATTTAATTCGCCGAGCAAGTGGGGTGCGAATCATACGCCCAATGAGTTGGGCGATGTACGTCGGGTCATTGCGCTTACGGCGAGAATAAATGACTTCCGCACGTGGGCAATCCCAGCCGGTTGACACAGCATCTTTGGCAAATAATACACGAATATCTTTTCTAATAGCCACATCTTCAGGCGGACAATACGGAATCTTAGCAATATCCGTCGTAATATCTTCATGCTCGCCAAACACATTTGCAAAACATCCGGCATCAAGCCATTTACATACTTTAAGAATTTGTGCACATAACTCAGATAAAGTTTCATTTGTAACTTTATCTTCAACCTGTACTACCATAAGCGGTATTACATTTTGAATACCATTTTCAATGCAGTAATTCTTCCACAATTTCGATATTCGACTTAATTTTACACAGGCCTGCGTCAAATCTTGATGACGAGTATCTGCTGCTTTTTGTGGAGTTCGGAGCTCAATAATATCTTTAATTAACCCTGATTTTCGTACATCGGAGACAGGTACATCCACAGGTGCTTTCATATCTCTGTTTTTTCGACCACTCATTGCTGCATTGAATTGTTCTGGTGTAGCTGAAATACCAATTACACACGGCATTGGGGGATTCATATTTTTCTGACCATCGATTAGCTTTGCATAAATTGTTTTATTTGTGCTATCACTTGTAGCATTTTTCCCAAGACCTTTGTGTGCTTCATCGATAAACAGATACAAATGGGTACACATATCTTCAATCGTATTTGTCAGCACATCATAGAATGACCTGCCACCTTCTACTTCATTGGTAAGTTTCCCCGTTGATGAAAGGAGCTGCCGATTTAAAAAATAAATGTGTCCCGGATTCAGTCGATCATGTACTTTAGCAAAATCGGGTCCCACTGTTTCCATTACAGTTGCTCCATTGAGCATGTCTGTTGCAGCATCAAACCGTTTCATTGTCTGTTCGTTCAGACTGGGGCTGTCAGATAGCCACAAAATAACAGCTTGATCATCACCTGGAAATGAATCGTTACCATAAAAAAGTCCCTCGGCAACCGCAGCAGAAATAACAGTTTTGCCAGCTCCCGTTGGAGCTGTTAAAGATACGGCTGATAAAGAACCATCAGTATCATAACTATTACGCATAGATTGCATTTTATTTAAAAGAGCATTTGCCGCATTTTTCTGGAAGTCAAAAAGTCCATATTTCATCAGTCAAGTCCCCCTTCACCACAAATTTCAAAAGTTTTCAAGAAGGTTTCATACAAACGATGAACCTCAATTCCAGACAGACGACGGCAGATGTTCGAATATCGTCTTTGATCGTCAGTCACCACATAAACTGTTTTAATGGACGGTGTCCGTTTTATCTTTTCACAGAATTTAGAAGCCTGTCCATAATCAAATAGAACGCCATAATAGTCGGTCGTCAGATATGATTTCCCGACACGATGGATAATTGGTCCCTTACATCCTGCCTGCATCCAGAGAATCGGTGCGATAGCGTCAAACGCATTGTCAAGACGTATCGGCCATGCAGACTCATAAGTCAGGTCGAAAAAGATGGCATTGGCTTTGAAGCCGTTAGCTTTTAAAACTTCATACCCCAAATCAATATCTTTTACTGGATTACCATAGTCTCCTTCAAGTGGTTGTCCCTTAATGTTTCGTCCTTCAATAGCTAGCCTCGTGCGTGGCCAAGTTACATACCGCGCAATGCCATGGGATTCCCATTTGTCATCCCCATGACGCATCCCTTGTTCAATGAACTGTTCTTCCTCATCCGCTGACACTTCATTATTTGTTACGCATATACAACGTCTATGACCGCCATCGATTGCATTGATTAAATTAACAGCATGCAAAGTCGTTCCAGAACCGGCAAAAAAATCAATAATTAAAGCATTGGGTTTTTGTGAGACAAAATATTGCAAAGAGTCTGCTACTGTATACAACGATTTAGGGAATGGAAATTTGCCATCACCAATTATGGACTTAAGTAATGATGTGCCGTAGCTCCTGCATCATATAATTTGCTTTGCCAAACAGTTGTAGTCCGCGTAATTTTTCCTTTTTTTTTCTACAATAATTTTACTTCCGTCTTCGCGCTCTCCAATAATCTCCCATCGTCCATCTTTAATTTTTTGCTTATATTTTGTACTGACGTACTTAAAAATATACGGTTGTAATGGATTGCCTTCTGATACCTGGACAAATCCTTTTTCAATTAAAGGCTTTAGAGATTTTTTAGTAAGACCCCAATTCATTTCTACTCCGTCGTCCCGTATAGGGAAAACCGCCGTAGCTCCAGGAATTTGAGGTACTGTATCGATACTTTGCTCCGGAGTTAAAGGATCTCCAATATGAATTATCTTTTTTGTAGAATCATCAACATATATAGGATAGAATTGTGCTGGGCCACCTTTCGACGTACCACGTCTTGATGCATAGTCGGTTCTCCTTAAATAAAACCAGCGTATTTCTTTTGTCTTACCGTCTCCTGAAGGGTAAACGACATGGGCTTTGCCGAACAAAACAACATAAATATATTCATCAGCCCTTGAAAATAAATTTTCACGTTTTGCGCCAGATGGGTTTATTGTCACACTAACCATCTGAATAGATGCTTCTGGAAAAAGCTGCTCCAGTAATAATCCTAACCGTGCATATTCTTTCTCATCAATCGTGACGATAAGCACGCTATCATTTGGATTCAATAGCTGCTTTGCTAGCTTCAGCCTGCGTTCCATGAACGCCAGCCATTTGCTGTGCTTGTACTGGTCGTTGTCGTCCACATAATCGTTGTTGTACTTCCAGTCCTTTGCTCCTGAATTGTACGGGGGATCGATGTAAATACAGTCTACCTTGCCAGCATAGCAGTACGTCAGCATCTCAAGCGCGTGATAATTCTCAGCGTTGATGACTACCTGATACGGGTCATCCTTGTTACCGCGCTCAACACGATCAACCTCACGGAGTCCTGGATAGATAACGTCATGATACGATACAATAGGGACGAGATCTTCTACGGCAACCTCGCGTTCATCCTCACCGTTCTCGATGGTAGCCATGCCCTCCTTGACAGCCTTAACGTTCCATGCGACCTTGTTCTCGTTTGTCTCCTCCTTACCGCGCTCCGGACGGATGTTCACCGTATCGTCGACCGCAACAGTCTTCGTGTAAAGTCTAACCGCCTCCGGGAGATTATGTTCGAATACCAAGCCATAATTATGGTCTCGTACATATTTACGAATTTGACGAGCAAGTTCATGATCTAGTTTATCTACATTTGCAATTACTTCATTTATATTAGCCATTATTCTACCTCATTTCGCACTTATTCAAAATAATATCACTACATTCCGTAAATATTATCACCGACTGCAGCAGTCTTCGTGTAAAGCCTGACCGCCTCAAGGAGATTATGCCCGAATACCAGGTAATAACTATGGTCTCATGCATATTTACGAATTCAGCGAGCAAATTCATGATCTAGTTTATCTACATTTATAGTTTCTCCTCAAGTAAACTATTCCACTTTTATTAATGTATGTTTTTTATATTATATACCTTATATGAATTTTCAGACAACTGAAAAAGGGGATTGCCCTTATAAAATGACATGGTTTCTATTCCCTGCTTTATCGTTTTTTTAACCGCAATCAGTACAATCATGTAAAAAGCGCTGCTTGGATGAAGCGGCGCTTTTTACTGTTCTCTATTCAATCTTAAATTGTGAAATGCTGTGAATCCGTACCGGCTTCCGGTCATATTCTCCCAGCTCGACATTGCTGAAGGTGATGGTATGCGTTTCTTTCCGGCGCACATCGACCAGGTCCTGTACAAAGATTCGCTGTCCGATACGCGTGATATGGGTCACGAGCGGGCAGGCCGTGATGGTCAGGACGGCACGGTACATGATGAATTGCCTTTCTCCCGGATCAAGCTGCATCGAGGAGATCTGGATATGGCCATGGAAGCCGGCTTTCTTGAGGAGACGGGGTACATTGGCCTTGATGGCGGCGACGAGGTCGCCCTGTTCATGGTTCAGGATATCGCTATACCGGTCCGTATCGGAGCGATAGAACCATTGATGATCCGCATGGATATAGGCATCTTTCCGATCCGGATGTTTCTTCAGCCATTCCTGGCCCTTTTCGATCGTATAGACATTATGCAGCCAGTTGCGGCCATTCGTTACCAGTACATGTTTCATTTCCCATTCTCCCTTTCATCGATTCGTCACATCACTAAAATTCTATCAGTCTTTTCGCTTCCCGTCTATGGACATGAATATAGTAATTCAGTTCTACATCATATACAGGCTTTTCATTCCTTGTTTGTTCTCCCTTCTCGGAAGATAAGGTCAATAAGTCATCCAGCTTTTCCATTCTCTCTAATTTCCTGCGTTCAGTTACTTTGTGCTCTTGGAATTTTGAATATAATGGGCCCCTTGTCAAGACCACGTTCTAAAGGGAGTGTAAAATAGTTTGTGTAAATCGGTATTGCATGAATCTACTTTATGCCCCATACTGGGGTAAACAAAGATAAGGACGGTAACAGAATGGCAAAGTGTAAAACTCCACCAACTACCCCAGGCGAGCAGATTGCTCAGCAAATCCTCAACAACTACGACATCAAGAGCGCGGAAGACGTACAGGACGTCCTGAAGCAGATTTTTGGCCCCATTTTGAGTCCATGCTCAAAGGTGAGATGGAAAATCATCTCGGCCATAAGAAGCATGAGCGCTCCGAAGACGGTGACAATGTCCGGAACGGCTATTCATCCAAGACGCTCAAGACCTCTCTGGGCGAGGTTCCTATCCGCGTCCCTAGGGATCGCCAGAGTACGTTTGAACCGCAGATCATCAAGAAGCACCAGCGCGACGTTTCGTCCATCGAGGGCAAGGTACTGGCGATGTATGCCCGTGGCATGAGCCAACGCGACATCGCTGCAACCATCGAAGACATCTACGGCTTCCAGATGTCACATGAACAGATCTCCACCATCACAGGCTGCGTCATGGAAGAGGTCGAGGCATGGCGGAATCGTCCGCTCTGA
>NZ_APHY01000040.1 GCF_000417505.1 Megasphaera sp. NM10 | reverse complement strand
CCAGCATCAGGCAGTCTTCAAGATTTTCTACCTACGCATCCAAGAGCTCTATAAAAAATGGAAGGGTCGTCACGTCGCAAACTGGGCGATGGTCCGGAACCAGCTGCTCATGGACGACAGGATGTCTCAGCTTATGCAGCAATACGATGTTGCTTATTGAATCGATTTACACAAAACTCTTGACACACCCAAAGAAGCGGTTCGATATGGCGCGTTTACTGCATCTGCATATACCCACTGTCTATTGGAAAATGCCGATAACATAGCCGTTTATGTTTTTGGCCGTTGAGTGCAGCGTTTGGCCATTGTATGACGGCCACATGTCGTAGTTGTCATCTCCCCCATGAACGGATACGACAGACATTAGCTTAGCGGTTAGAGGCCAGGGAATGGGTACTGCGTATTGGCTTCCCATAGGCACATCTACCCACTGTATAATTAGGCCGCCGACCAGGCTACCGAAACATACATATCCATTTTGGCCCAGGCTATACTTGACCCCGGTCGCTTCTAAAACTTTCTGTATCATCTTCGCAAGCAAGCTGTCCGATGTCAGTGTATTGACAAGTCCGCCCAGCGCCGTGCTTGCAAGTGTATTGACGATGCCCTGGTTCCAGTCCGTGACCTGAGATACTTCGGTTTCTGGATGGAAGTTATCATACGATTGTGTCGTTTTGTTCCAGTGATGCAAAATAACTTTTAAAATGCTCATGTTGTTATCCTCCTATTTACTGACTTCAATCCAAATCGTGTGTTGGTCGGTCGGTTCCGTTCCGCCTATGTATAAATCTTCAGTCGGCACTTCTATCCATGTGCTTGATCCGGCAGACGGCTCTACACTGATTGTGATGCCGTTATTAATCGCATCGTATACGCCGCCGCTGGTGACGGGGTTGGTAGAGCCAGACGTGGGCTTGCTGTCGAACGTCAATTTATCCTGCTTTGCCGCAATCAGTGTCTTAATTTTACTGACTGCATATTTCAGCCCGGCCGCATCTAAAAATTTAGTTGCCATGACAGCCACCCCCTATGCAAAGCAGGTGTCGATCTCGGTCTGGCTAAGCGCCGAGTACGTGACTATGCTGGCCGAATTTGCCGGCGTGTATCCGAGGGCTGCTGTGACATTAGCAGACGTCAGCGAGATGACGCCGGATGAAACACTGAGATTGCTCCCGATTTTCACACCCCCTAAAACGCTGGAAGTAGCTGTCGGCAATGTGTAGTTACTGAGTCCGGCCAGTTTATTCTTTTCGGCCGTTGTATAGTCATTGGTACTGAGCCCTTTGCCGCTTACGACTTTGACATAGGTCGTCGTAATGGTGTTGCCGTCGCCATCCCGGACGGCCTTGTCGGCAGTGCTGACGGCGTCGTTGATGAGCACGTAGGCCGTGCCGGAATATCTGTATACGTCGTTGTCGGTGCTGCCAATGTCGACGTACATGGTGTTGGTCGAGCCTGTGATTTCCGTCGTATGCGTGGATTCTTTGTAGAATTTGCCGCCGCTGTAGTAGCCTTCGATTACTTCGCCGATATCGCCTGGGATGTACTGGGCCGGAATCTTTTTGTCAGATCCGAGCGGGGCAACCCCATTGGCCGCGCCGATGAGCGACGTTGCGATACGTGCTGTGCTATCGACCGCATTAATAGTGATGTTCGCCTGCCCGTCAAAGGACACGCCGTTGATGGTCCGTGCTGTAGCTAACTTGGTTGCTGTATCAGCGGCACCGGCAGTCGAGGCTTTCGCACTGATGCCCAGATAAGTAGTAGCTGCATCCGTCTTACTCAAGTAAACGCTGGCCGCATCGGTCTTACTTAATTTGGTGTCATCGGTAATCGTGATGCCGGTCTTATTGAGTGCGACGCCGTTGATGGTGATGCCCTGGGGCACATACTTCCCATCGTTCGCCGCATCCTGCTTCGTTTTAAAATATTTCAGGCCATCGAGGTCCAGAAATTTTGTTGCCATAGTTTCCTCCTAAAAAATCGCATCAATATCCATGTTCAGTATGGTGTCCGCCAGTGCATCCTTTCCCGCCGGTCCCTGTGGTCCTACTGGCCCCTGTGGGCCTGTATCTCCCTTCGGTCCTTTTATATCCACCGGAGCGGGGTTGTCCCGGCCGCCGTCATTGGTCCAGGATAATATGCCGTCATCCGTGATATGCGGCGTATAGACGGCCCCTTTGGCCCCGGCTATGCCCATGCCTACCGTCAGGGTATTCCCGGCGCTCAGACGGGCAGACAGCGTAGGGTACCGTGCCGTCAATACAGCCCTAATTTTATCCATGCGGCCACCTCCTACGTCGTCGTGACGTCCGGCAGCAGATGGAACTTGCCCGGGCCGATGGTCTGATGAGTCCCGTCTGATAAGGTCAACTGTACATCCCATACATAATCACCGTAGGCAAGGCCCTGGGTCTTGTCGTGCGTCAGATCTACGACGGATCCGTCCATCGGACATTGCAGAACATAGTCAGTATCGTCATAGGTCCGTTTGACAGAGAAGATGCCGGTATATCCCGTAATGGGTGTGCCGTCTGCCTGTACCGGCTGAATGGTAAAACTGTCATCGTCGCCACGTACATAGTAGATGTCCATGCCTCGTATTTTCAGCATCTCATCACCCCTATTCGACGATTTCGACCCACATGCCACGCTCAGACATAGACGCCGGTTTATTGGCTGTTGATGTGACCATTAAAATGTTTTCATGTGCTGCATCGTCTGTATTATGTGCGACGGTCAAAAATCCATTGGGGTTGATGGTCGCTGACACGTTACCCGTATTGCTCATGGTAAACTGTAACTGAAATTCTTGCTGTACAACCGTGCTTCCGCCTTCGGCTGGCATATAATCTGGATTGTCGTCCGTCATCGCCACATACATGATTTCACCGACATCCGGGTCCGTCGCAAAGAGTCCCAGCTCTGATATCTTGAATCCCGTTTTAACCCCGCTGTTACTGATAGTCAGCTCCAGCGTTACGGTATTCCCGCTCTGCGTAATTTTATTGATGCCCAGTGTCATCTGTTCATTGATTAGTGCTGTTGCACTGTTCAACGGCCCGGTCCGCGTACCGGACCCGATAGCAACACGCGTAAACTTGAGTGTAGTCAGGCCCGCATTGATTTTGGCTTGCAATGTCGCCCCGACATCGGTCATGGTGATTTTATTCCAATTTGCCATGAATGATATCCCTCCTGAATGTGCCGACAGCCCCGGCAAAATAAATATCTTTCTGTGCTATCAGCATTTGTTTTAAATCAAACGTAATGCATGTCTGGCGAACAATACTCATATTCGCGCCGAACCTAGCTTCTCCGGTGCATCGCCTGATGAATTGCACATAATCCAGCCATGATCGCGTGTTTTTATACGCATTAATCAACCTTACCATTTTATTGATTAGTGTTACTCCATCTAATGGAGCCGTTATCAGCGTTACTCGGAAGTGATAGGGCTGACCGTCGTATTCAGGCCATTCCTGCACCACAGCTGATTGATACACCGTAGCTACGGCCCGCTGTACAGCATATTTTGTGCCCTTGAATTTATGTAGTAAAAACGATTCTTTGACCTGCTGCCTTTTTACAGACAAGTCCGAATTATCATCGTATTCGTCGACGTGCATCTGCTCTGCCAGATGGTCAATGAGCGCTTCCGGCAGGTCATCAATGGCCGGGTAAATCAGTAACAAATCCGGATTGATGTCGGACAGCGCCATATCGACGACGCGGGCCAAATCCGGTACGGGGTCTTTGTTGATGGATTCCGGCAAATGTTCTGCGATTTTGTAATCCGCATCTTTCATTCGTCTTCACTCCCTCCTAAGACGACGGATACCGTTTTATCCTGGGCAACTTGTACGCCTGTCAGCACGGTATAGGTCGGCGCCGTGACGATGACGCGTTTTACGCCGGCGACGGCCATAACGTCGGCAATCAGTCGCGACGGGTTGATGTCCCGGCCAATTTTAGATTTCTGCCACAGCCGATAGTTATTTACGGCTGTCGTTACGGCGTCTTTGACAGTAGATTCCGCCGTGCCGACGTCGGTATAATAGGTCAGGGTAATGTCATAGGATACCGCATCCGGTGCGACGACCGATATGTTATCGGTCAACGGCCGTACTTTATCCGCAGATACTACCGTTTTTACCGCGTCCAGTAATTCCTGCTCCGGCAGTGTCCCGCCTGTCATGAGCGGCCTGATTTCAACCGTTCCTGCGCTGGGACTGGTTACAGCGACGTCAATGATGCCGCTGTTAGCCGACTTCGTCCAATACTCGTAAGCCCCTGTCGGCCCCGCTGTAGAAAAACGTTCCGGCGCTTCGTGGATGCGTTCTCGATAGTCGTCGTCCGCTTCCTCATCGGCTCCGCCAGCACTCGTTGTAGTGTTGACGATGGATGCCACGTAGGCCACCAGGTCGACGACGGATTTGATTTCTCCCGGCAGGAATCCGTTTCCCGCCGTGCCGACGGTTTGGCAGGTCGCTTTTACCGTCGTTGTCAAGTTCCCTGCCAGGACGGCCGCATCTTCGTTGGTTGCGAAATAAATACCGCTGTCTGTCGTTACACGCGTTCCGGCTTTTACGATGGTTTCCTGTTCGCGTTTAGCTGCCAACGTAATCAGCAGCGTTGTCGTTGCGGCCGATGCCGGTATTCGCGTCGTGTCGGAAAAAGCGCCGAGGTTATCCAGATTTCCACTGGACGCATATTTCAGCAGATTCTGTTTGCCGATGTAATTTTGATTATTTACAAGCCGGATAATCGCTTCGGATACGACCAGCAAGAATAGTCGTACTGGGTCGCCTTGGGCTAAGGTCCGGCCAGTTATGCGGGTATAGTCGTTAAAGACGGCAGCTTTGATTTTCTCCGCATCGCCGTCTACGAATTCGATGTCTGGTAAATCAGCTAGTTTCATTAATTTTCACCGTCACTTTCGGCGTAAGCCGTCCTTTTGGGTCGCCCGTGAATGTTATTTCCGTAATGCTTACCCGTGGCTCATAGCGCTTGATTTGAGCAAATATTTCACTCGACAAGATGGCTTCTGCTTGTAGTATGGGTTTATCTACTGCATCCCCGGAAATGCCAAACTCCCTATCGAGCGGCACTGAGAATTTTACAGTCCCCAAGATGGTCCGGACGTTCTGCAATATTTCTTCGATTTTTGTTGCTGGCGCAAAATCAATGGTTTTAGCGTCTGGCATTACAACATATTCCATGGATACCTCCTATCTAAAGACGGTTAATATCCCGTTGGCAATGCTGCCATAAAGGTTTAATTTTGATTTTTCTTCATGGTAGTTGCTATCATCATATTCGACCAGCTTGACGTTTACTTTGGCCCAAATCAATGCCCCGACGGAACTGAAAAAAGTGTCCGAAACGGACATGGAGTCCAGGCGCCAATAATTCTGGCTGACTGGCCGCATCCCGATGATCAGTGGAAATACGGTACCGTTTTCGCACATCTCCTTCATCGTTGCCAGGTCCTTCTTTATCGCAATATTGTGCGATGCTGTAAGGATGAGGTCAAAAGTGATTGTTCGTAATTTCGGCCCGATGAATTCGCTGACCGGCTTATGATAAATAATGTCATGGTCCTGCCAGCGGCTTCCTGCCTCGGTCTGGTAGTTGGCCGGCGTCCTTAGATAATGCGACGATACGATGAATGGCAGACTGCCCATATATCCGATATACATAGCACCTCCTATTCTGGCGTACTCGTTTTACTGCCACCCGGCGTGACGCCGCCGTGTACATGTGACACGAGTGATATGCCGTTGACTACCACATCCCCACTGGAAGCATTAATCTGCAAAGCCCCGCCAACATTGATTTTCAGATTTCCCGGCGTGTCGATGACCCTTGTATTGGCATCGGCTCCGCCAGGCGGCGCATCAGTGCTGCTGAAGAAGGTCCCCAGCACGAATCCGTCGCCTACGCCGGCACCCGAAAAGTTCGGCATCTGTATGCAGAGCACTTGGTCCCCGACAGCCGGCATCCAGAAATCTTTCGATTCCGATGAGCCGCGTTGAAGGACGAACAAATCGTTCGTTACCTTGTTTCCCTTATCTTCACGGCATACGCGCACGGTTCCGTCTTTTGGAGTCAGTGCGCATACGGTTCCGTAAAATATCAGGTTCTCCAACAGCTTTTTGATGTTAGTATCCATCGAGGCACCTCCTCATTTCCAGGCTGAGTACATACCCATTGCCCAGACTGTGCGTCGCCTTGGTAATGATATATTTCCCGTCAAAGGCGCCGAAGTTCATGAAACCGACGACAATACCGGCCATGAAGTGGAAGTCGCCGTACAGGCTAAAAGATGCCGTGATTTCATCCCGGTTCTGCTCTCGCAATTTTTTCTTGGCCAGCTTATTTGCGGCGTCCACTGTGTCGCATTGTTCATTCACTTCCAGCGTCAGCCCCGTTTGCTTATTCGGGGCTTCAAAATAGCCCTCGATGACTTCTTTGTTCTTGCCCTGCTTGTATTTAACGTGGCAGGCCCGATAAATATCACGGGTCTTGGCTTTCATTGAGTAGGACAGGAAATCCGTGAAGTTCAGCGGGTTTTCAGGCGATACGTCATCATCGCTCGTCTGCTCTGAAAACGAGGCTGTCCCTGGCCGCCAGAATACAATCAACGGCTCCTGGTTTTCCAACTGGTATTCATCGAGGATGATAATGGTCTTGGTCGATATTTTCAGATCCAGGCCGGCATCATCACATAGCTTTTTTAAAAATTCAAGGTCTGATGCGTCTGACTGCTCGACATGCTCATACGATGGATTGTTCTGGGCCCCCGGCTCATAGTCCAGTGACATGCCATTTCTCCAGGCGATGTCATTGGCGATTTTATAGAGGCTGATATTATCCCAGGATTGATTCTGCTTAATGCCTCGCAATGACGTATCAGCAATGGCATTGACGGCTTTGATTTGTACCGTCGTCGGCATCCCGTTGATTTCGATTTCATCGACCTCAAATTCTCCGACTGGCAGTTCTTTGATGCCCTCGTTGACGCCGTTTTTGTTCAGCGTATAAAGGGTAATGTCCAATTTGGACCCCGGTTCCGGATACCACGTGTCCTGCCACAGCTGCGCACGGTCTTCCAAAGTAACTGTCATATCATCAACCTGCCCGGACAGGTTGTCCGTCACTTCAATGGATAGCAGATACTTCATCATATCTTCGGATATGTCTTTGCTCTCTGTTTCTCCTGCCGGCGTATACAGTATTTGAGCATAGGCCCGGCGGCCGAGGAATGTCCCCGGCGTCAGTTCTTTTTTCCATTCATTTAATTTGGCTTTAATCGTTTCTAGGGACATGGCATCACCGCTTCCATGGTGGCAAAATCTTGGATGACTGGATTACATTGATGTCCGGGACGTCCAATATGATCCCTGCTGGAAAAATAGCCGTGTTTCGGTACGCTTCATTCGCTTCCAGCAGTTCATTCATATAGAGCTCATTGCCGAAAATTTTATACGCAATGGCATCCCACATGTCCCCCTGGACTGTCGTGTACTTATTCATAGCTCAACCGCCTCCGTCCTGCGGATACTCTATCCAGCATTTTAGGCAGTTCCCGCTGGAATTGACGCGCCTGTTCTTCCAAGGCTTGACGGACGGCATCAGCGACGTCGCCACCGCCCTGGACGTTGATAGTCGGCCGGAAGTCCAGTGTGATGCTGCTGTTGCTGTACATCGGGGCTTTGGCTGTTCCTGCACTCATCCGCTGCGGCGTTTTCGGCATGACACCTAACGCGGCTCCTGCCTGCTGCCACAATGAGATAGCTCGTGCCGACCCGTCTAAAGGGATAGCGGCTTCTGCCGAGTCTTCCGCGAATGTTGTCAGGAAGGCCCCACGCTGATAAATGCCACCTCTGGCGTTTTCGCTGACGTCATCACCACTGCTGGTTGCTTCACTGATTGTACGGGTTATGTTTTGTGCAATATTGATAGCCGTATCAATCGGATGGGATAAGGCATTGACCAGGCTATTCCACTTATCCATAGCCCAGTCTACGGCCTGGCCAATGGCATCCATGACACTGC
>NZ_APHY01000039.1 GCF_000417505.1 Megasphaera sp. NM10 | reverse complement strand
CAAAGCGTCAAGCACATGAAGAAAGCCGATGCCACGATATTGCCATGGAAATACTAAAAAAGGTCGACATGGCCGATAAGGCCGAAAAGATGCCGGATATGCTCTCCGGCGGCCAGCAGCAGCGCGTTGCCATTGCCCGCGCCCTGGCCATGAATCCCAAGATGATCCTCTTCGACGAACCGACGTCGGCCCTGGACCCGGAACTCGTCGGCGGCGTCCTTGACGTCATGCGCGACTTGGCCCATAACGGCATGTCCATGGTCATCGTGACCCATGAAATGGCCTTTGCCCGCGACGTATCAGACCGCATCGTCTTCATGGCCGACAGCATCGTCCAGGAAGATACGACGCCGGCTGAATTCTTCAGCCACCCCAAGACGGAACGGGCCCGCAATTTCCTGAGCCGCTTCTTATCGTAAGGGAGGGAGTACGATGGAAAAATTCATCATTACCATCAACCGCCAGTTCGGCAGTATGGGCCGGCCCATTGCCAAAGAAATGGCCGAAGCCCTGAACGTCGAATTTTATGACCGCGACCTCATCGAAGCTGCAGCGAAGAAGATGAATATGTCCTTGTCTATTGCCAGCGACCTGGAGGAATCTGCCAGGCCGAACCGCTTCTGGCGCATGTGCTTCCCACTGGGGCACGACGAATCGCGGAAACAGGACGAACTCTTCCAGGTGGAAAAGAAAATCATCCTGGACCTGGCCGATGCCAAGTCGTGCATCATCGTCGGCCGCTGTTCCGATTCCATCCTGAAATGTTCCAAGCACTTGCTGCGCATCTTTATCTATGCGCCCTATAAAGAACGCCTCAAGAACTGCGTCGAACGCCTCAAGATGGACGAACGGACGGCCAAGGAAATGATACGCAACGTCGACCGGGCCCGCGATGCCTACCAGGTGCGCTACGCCGGCTATCTGCCAGGCGACTTCCACCATACGGATCTGCTCATCAACAGCAGCTTCCTCGGCGTCGAAGCGACGGCCCAGTATCTGACCGAACTGGTACTCAAAAAATACGGTTCCCATCATATCGAAGAAGTATGAAAAGGCTCCCGCCAGGGACATGCTGTCTTGTTATTGACAAATGAGATTACCTATTGCATGATAGTGATAATACTAAGAGGTATCAGACAAAGGAGATGTCTTATGGGCGGGAGCAAAATCTGTTATATCTATTTCGTGCTGAGTCAGGCCATCTGGGGCGTACTGCCGGCCTTCTGGCTGCTGTTGCGGCAGCTGCCGCCGCTGTATACGCTGGCTTCGCGGATTGTCTGGGCATCGGTCTTCTGCTTTTTACTGATATTGCAGAAAAAGCTCCTGCCCGACCTGAAAGGGGTCCGACAGGAGCGCTGGCAATGGCCTTATATTGCCGGGGCCTGCATCTTTATCACCCTGAATTGGGGGGCTTATATTTACGCCACGACACAGGGCTTCATCCTCCAGGCCAGCTTGGCCTATTTCATCAATCCCATCATCCTCGTCTTCTTTGGTGGTCTGATCTTCCATGAACGGCTGCGGCCGGTCCAGAAACTGTCCGTCGTCGTCGCCGCTACCGGCCTGGTCCTGGCCTTCTGCCTGTACGGCGTCGTCCCCTGGCTGTCGTTCTTCATCTGCCTGAGTTGGGCGATATACAGCATGTTGAAAAAGAAAGTCCGCCTGGACAGCCAGGTTTCGGTCTTCATCGAATCCTTTTCCATGGTGCCCCTGTCCCTGCTGTTCATCGCCTTCAGCGAATATCATGGCATGGGGGCTGTCGGGACTTTCCAGGGCTGGCAGTGGCTGCTCCTGCCGGCGACGGGCATCGTCACGGCCATTCCGATGATGCTCTTTTCGGCCGGCGTCAAAGGCGTCCCTATTACGACAGGCGGTATGCTCATGTACCTCTCGCCGAGCATCACTCTGGTCATCGGTCTCTTGAGCGGCGAAACCATCACGCCGCCCCTGCGCCTGACCTTCTGCTTCGCTTGGGTTGCCGTCGCCCTGTATATGTACGGCCTTTACCAGACTATCAAAGGGCTCCGGGAAAGCGGATACCATTAGGTACGATCCTTGCTCCTGAATGACGCTGTAGGGGCTCGCACGTGGCGAGCCCGCTCCAGGATATGTACGATTTCCCGGTTAGTTTGCTAAGAGAACGATTCAAATACCCGGCGGGTCGCCCACGTGGCGACCCCTACAGAAAAAAGGGTGTCGTACGAGGTTTGTGCCACCATCCTCTAACACCTAACCCCTAACAACTAACAACTAGCCACTAACAACTTGAAAGGAGCTGTCGCGATGCGACAGCTCCTTTTGTATCACTTACTTTCAAAAAATGCTTTGTATGCCAGGTAGCCGCTGTAGGCATCGGCTTTGGCGACGATTTCTAAGGGAGCGTGCATGCTGTGCATGGCTACGCCGCAGTCGACGACGTCGCAGCCCCAGTCGGCCATGATGTAGGCGATGGTACCGCCGCCGCCCTGGTCGACCTTGCCCAGTTCCCCGACCTGCCAGGGAACTTCTTTTTCGTTGAAGATGCGGCGGATCTTGGCCATGAATTCGGCGTTGGCATCGTTGCTGCCGGCCTTGCCGCGGGCACCGGTGTATTTGCACAGGCAGATACCGTAGCCGAGCTTGGCCGAATTCTGTTCTTCATAGGCGTCGGCAAAGACCGGGTCAAAGGCGGCGCAGACGTCGGCCGACAGGACTTCGCTGTTGCGCAGGGTCCGGCGCAGCCAGATTTCTTGGTCATGGCCCTGGAGGGACAGGAGTTCGGCGATAAAGTCCGGGAAGTACGACGATTGGACGCCCGTGTTGCCGACGGAACCGATTTCTTCTTTATCGGCAAAGAGGGCGACCTGTGTCTTTTCCCCCGGTGCGGCATCGAGGATGGCGGCCAGGTTGGCATAAGAGCAGACGCGGTCGTCATGGCCGTGGGACATGATCATCGACCGGTCCAGGCCGACGTCGCGGCTCTTGACGGCCGGGATGATTTCCAGTTCTGCACTGGTGAAATCTTCTTCTTCAATACCGTATTTTTCCTTTAACAAGGTCAGGATAGCCGGTTTCGTCTTTTCTCCTTCGCCGTTCGTGCCGGCCAAGGGCATGAGCATTTCGCCGCTGATGGCTTCAGAGAGCTTTTTGGCGGCCTGGTCCTTGCCCAGGTGGGGCAGAAGGTCATTGATGAACAGGACCGGATCGCCCGGGTCTTCGCCGATAGAGACGTCGACGCGGCTGCCATCGGCTTTATAGACGACGCCGACCAGGGACAGGGGCAGGCAGACCCATTGATATTTCAGCAAGCCGCCATAGTAATGGGTCTTGAAATAGACGATTTTATTCTTTTCGACGACAGGCATGGCCTTGACATCCAGGCGCGGGCAGTCGATATGGGAGCCGACGATTTTCAGCCCTTTTTCGATGGGGGCCGAGCCGATGACGGCTAAGATGACCGATTTCCCTTTCTGGTCCCAATAGACCTTGTCGCCGGCCTTCAGGCTGGTGAAGTCAGCCAGGGGATGGAACCCGGCGTTTTCAGCCTGGCGGATGATTTCTTTATTGGCCAGCCGTTCTGTCCGGGCTGTGTCCAGGAACTGACGGTAATGGACGCTGTACGCTTCCATCTGGCCGCGCTGTTCCGGTGAGAAGCGGGACCAGACGCTGTTTTCTGTATCAAATGCTTTCATGATATAAGCCTCCTCTGTAAATGATGATGTGTGACACTGCATTCTTATTATAACGCACTTATGGGAGCTGTACTAGTTCTTGAAAAAGACAGGGGAAACCGTTGTATTTCTTTATATTGTGTGGTATTATTAATCATACTTTATAAATAATAATTCATACATGGGAGGGTTTGCCATGATCGATAAAATGACTATCAAAGACTTAGTGAAGCGGACTGTGCCTGATATTTGTGCCATGCGCCGTCATATCCATGAAAATCCGGAATTATCCGGCGAAGAAGTGGAAACGGCTGCCTTTATGGCAGCCAAGCTGCGGTCTTTCGGCATCGATGTACAGGAGCACGTCGCCGGAACGACGGCGGTCCTGGGGACGCTCAAAGGCGGCAAGCCGGGGCCGGTCATCGCCTTGCGGGCCGATATGGATGCTCTGCCCATGACGGAAGAAACAGGCTTGCCCTTTGCGTCCAATTTCGTCGGCAAGATGCACGCCTGCGGTCATGACGGCCACATGAGCATCCTCCTCGGTGCCGCTGAGGTCCTGAGTCAGGTGAAAGACGATATCCCCGGCACGGTCGTCTTCATCTGCCAGCCGTCTGAAGAAAAATCGCCTGTCGGCGGAGCCAAGGGCCTGGTCGCCTCCGGCGTCCTCGACGGTGTCGATGCCGTTTACGGCCTTCACGTCTGGCCGACACTGCCCAGCGGCAAAATCGGTGTCCTGCCCGGGCCGATGATGGCCGCTTCGGACCATATCCGCATCGTCCTCAACGGCAAGGCCAGCCATGCCGCCATGCCGCATAAAGGCGTCGACACCATCGTCGCAGCCGCCCAGTTCCTGACGGCGGCCCAGACCATCATCAGCCGCCGCGTCAATCCCCTCTATCCGGCTGTCCTGACTTTTGGCAAAATCACTGGCGGCACGCGCTACAATGTCGTCGCCGATACGGTCGAAATCGAAGGGACCTGCCGGACGTACCATGCGGAGGCCCAGGATGCCGTCGAAGCCCATCTCCAGGATACGCTCAAAGGCATCGATGCCATGTACGGGACGGTCAGCCATCTCGACTATGAACGGGGCTATGCGGCTGTCCGCAATACGCCGCAGCAGGCGGCTTTCGTCGCTGGCGTAGCCAAAGACTGCTTTGGCCCGGACGTTCTGGCAGCTGTCGACGAACCGGCCATGACGGCCGAAGACTTTTCCGGTTATCTCCAGAAATTCGATGGCGGTTTCTTCTGGCTCGGTGCGACCAAGCCCGGCGACACGGTTTATCCCCTGCACAATACCCATTTTGCCGTCGATGAAGCCTGCCTGCCAGTCGGCGTCGAACTGATGGTTTCCCTGGTCCTGGCCAAAATGAAAGAAAAAGCATAATTATTTTTGAAAAAATGCAACTTAAAAAAAGGAATCTGCCCCCTTCATCTCGAATATATAATATTAACTGAGATTCCATAGGAGGCGATTGTTTTATGAAAGAATACACAAGTGATAAAATTCGCAACGTTGCTGTACTTTCGCATGATGGCGCCGGCAAAACGGCTGTTGTTGAATCATTACTGCTTGCCTGCGGTGCTGTCGATGCTGTTGGCGTCGGTAAAGACAACAAGCATATTATGGACTATGAACCGGAAGAAATTAAGAGAAACGTTACGATCCAGCTCGGCATTGCGCCCTGCGAATGGGAAGGCTACAAGCTGAACTTCCTCGATACGCCGGGGTATTCCGAATTCTGCGGCGAAGTCCGCGCTGCCCTGCGTGCCAGTGACGGCATCCTGCTCGTCGTTTCGGCCGAATCGGGCGTCGAAATGGATACGGAACGGGCCTGGGACTACGGCGTCGAATTGAAATTGCCGCGCATGGTCTATGTCAACAAGATGGATGCGGAACACGCCGATTTCTTCGGCTGCCTGGAAAAATTGCGCGCCGTCTTCGGCAAATCCATCATGCCCCTCCAGATCCCTATCGGTGAAGGCAAGGATTTCCGGGGCATCATCGACGTCTGCAAGATGGTAGCCTGGGAATGGAATAACGGCGAATGCACGGAAATCAAGGTGCCGCCAGAATACATGGCCAAAGCCCGTGAAGTCCGCGAAATGTGCATGGAAGCCGCTGCCGAAGGCGACGACGAATTGCTGGAAAAATACCTCAACGGCGATGAACTGACCATCGAAGAACTGCGCAAAGGCCTGCGCCAGGGCATGCTGACGGGCCGCGTCTGCCCGCTCATGTGCGGCAGTGCCATCAACCATATCGGTACGGCAGAACTCCTGCGCCGTATCATCACCTACATGCCGGATGCTTCGCAGAAAGTCATGATGGGCACGGATAAGAAGACAGGCGAACCGGTCCTGGTCTATCCCAACAAGCCTTTCACGGCCTTCGTCTTCAAGACCCTCATCGATCCCTTTGCCGGCAAACTGAGTTATGTCCGCATTTTCTCGGGCGAACTCAAGGAAGGGGACAAGTTATACAATATGTCCCAGGATAAAGAAGAAAAGATGGGCAAAGTCCTGACCCTGGTCGGCAAGGAACAGATTCCCGTCCCGGCGGCTATTGCCGGCGACATCGTCGTCCTGCCGAAATTGCCGAATGCCCGGACTGGCGATACCTTTGCCGCTCCTGATTTCCCCGTCGTCTATGACCCCATCCGCTTCCCGAACCCGCTGCATACGGTAGCCCTGGTCCCGGAAAAGAAGGGCGAAGAAGAAAAATTGATGAACGCCCTCCTGCGGGTCAGCGAAGAAGACCCGACGTGCCAGGTCGAAAAGAGCACCGAAGGCAAGCAGCTCATCGTCCGCTGCATGGGCGATGTCCACCTCGACCACATCCTGACCAAAATCGAACGGAAATACGGTGTCAAAGCCAAACAGGAAGACGTTTACATCCCGTATCGTGAAACCATCAAGAGCAAGGCGACAGCCGAAGGCAAACACAAGAAACAGAGCGGCGGCCACGGTCAGTTCGGCCACGTCTTCCTGGACATCGAGCCGCTGACGACAGGCGAACCCTTTGAATTCGTCGATAAGATCTTTGGCGGCGCCGTACCGAAACAGTACATCCCGGCCGTTGAAAAAGGCGTCCGTGAAACCTTGGAAAAAGGCCTCATCGCCGGCTTCCCCATGATCAACATCAAAGTTACCCTGACCGATGGTTCCTATCATCCTGTCGATTCGTCGGAAATGGCCTTCAAAGTCGCTGCCGCTCAGGCCCTCAAGAAAGCCGTACCTGAAGCCAAGCCGATCCTCCTGGAACCGATTTACAACGTCGACGTCGTCATCCCTGAAGATTACATGGGCGATGTCATGGGCGACTTCAGCAGCCGCCGCGGCCGCATCCTCGGCATGGAACACCATCGCAACCGCAAAGGCATCATCGTCGTCAAAGCCCAGGTCCCGCTGGCAGAAATGAAAGACTACGTCACCGTCCTGCGCTCCATGACCCAGGGCAAAGGCACGTTCAACATGGAATTCTTCGACTACGAAGAAGTACCGAAAAAAATCATGGACGAAATCATCGAAAAAAGACAAAGTGAATAAGACTAGTGGCTAGTCGTTCGTAGTTTTTAGTTTGTAGAAATGGGCTTTAAGTTTTTAAACATCCGCTAACCACTAACAACTTAAAAGGGCTTGTCGCATGTGCGACAAGCCCTTTTTTTTACGAACCACGAATCACGAGCGATGAACCACCAGGCGTCACGGATGTAGGGGCTTGCACGTGGCAAGCCCGTTCCAGACTATGAGTGATTTCCCAGCTCGGAGCGAATGCCACCCAAGGTCCGGCGGGTCGCCCACGTGGCATATGCCAAAACGGCATATACCTGTTTACCTAAACGCCTTGCCAGGGCGCCTTCAGCGTCGTATAATAAGAATATAAGCAAACGTAAAACGTCGTACTAAAGAAAATACATACAGATGAAAGGGTGGTTTTTATGTCCCAATGGACAGATATGTACAGACAGAAATTAATGACGCCGGAAGAAGCGGTAAAAGTGGTCCAGTCCGGAGATTGGGTCGATTACGGCATGGGCACGACCCAGCCGATCCTCCTCGACCAGGCCCTGGCAGCGCGCCGTGATGAACTGCAAGATGTCAAAGTCCGCATGTGCCTGAGCGTGGCTCCGCGGCAGATTATTGAACAGGACCCGGAGCGCAAGGCCTTTACGGCCATGAACTGGTATATGAGCGGCTATGACCGGAAGAAGTGCGCCCTTGGCCAGATGAATTTCATACCCATGTGTTACCGCAACAAGCCGTCCATGTACCGCGACCTCCTCGACGTCGACGTAGCCCTGATTACTGTCGGTCCGATGGATAAACACGGCTTCTTTAATTTCGGCCCGGCTGTTTCGGCAACGGAAGCCATTACCAAGAAAGCGAAGAAAGTCATCGTCGAAGTCAATGAAGCCATGCCCCGCGTCCTCGGCGGCCGCGGCGAATGTATCCATATCAGCGATATCGACGGCATCGTCGAATACGGCAATCATCCTTTGGCGACCATTCCCTTTACGACAGGCGACGATATCGATGCCCAGATTGCCAAGACCATCGTCCAGCAGATTCCCGACGGAGCGACGCTGCAGCTCGGCATCGGCAGTTTGCCCAACACGATCGGCGCCTTATTGGCCGAATCGGACCTGAAAGACCTGGGCGTCCATACGGAAATGCTCGTCGACGCCTTCCGACTCATGTATGAACACGGCCAGCTCACGAACCGCCGCAAGACTTTCTGCCGCGATAAGATAAGCTGGGCCTTCGCCCTGGGGACGCAGGACCTCTATGACTGGATGGACGACAACCCCTTCCTGGCAGCTTATCCGGTAGACGTCATCAATGATCCTTTCATCATTTCTCAGATGGATAATTTCATTTCCATCAATAACTGCATCGACATCGACCTCTTCGGCCAGGTATCGTCCGAATCAGCCGGTACCCATCAGATAAGCGGCAGCGGCGGCCAGTTGGACTTCACCGACGGCGCTTACCGCTCCCGTGGCGGCAAGAGCATCATCGCTTTGCGGTCGACGTTCCACAACAAGAAGACCGGCCGCGATGAATCGCGCATCATCCCGACGCTGGCCCCGGGCACGACGGTCACGGACCCGCGGTCCCAGGTCAACTGGGTCGCCACGGAATACGGCATAGTCAACCTCATGGGCGCTTCGACATGGGAACGGGCCGAACGCCTCATCAGCATCGCCCATCCGGCTTTCCGCGAAGACCTGATCAAAGAAGCTGAAAAAATGAAGATCTGGAGATACAGCAATAAGAAATAAAGGGATACGCTATTATTCTGGTAAGTGTTCCCACGGTATGCTCTCGTTCGTCGTAGGTCGTTCATCGTAGGTCGAAAATTAAAAAGTAATTACGATGAACTGCCAGCCCCTAACCCCTAACCCCTAACCCCTAGCCACTAAAAAACTTGTTTCCCTCAGCCTAAAAAGGCAGGCGGAAACAAGTTTTTTTGCGCCTCTAGAGAAAAATGGAAATATTTGTTATAATATAATCGTATGCGCCCATTTGTTCATTTGACGGGCTGCCATATAGACGACAACGATTCGGACTGCGGGTCTTTTGCTGGCCGGCAGTTATTTTCAGTTTGTATATGAGGTGAAATTTGTGGACGAACAACAAGTAGATAAAATTGTGCCGGTTTGTCTGGAAAGCGAAATGCAGACGTCGTACATCGACTATGCCATGAGTGTCATCATCACTCGTGCCCTGCCGGATGTACGCGATGGGCTAAAGCCGGTCCATCGGCGTATTCTCTATGCCATGCATGAAGCGGGCATGACGCCGAACAAGCCCTATAAGAAATCGGCCCGTATTGTCGGCGAAGTTTTAGGTAAATATCACCCCCATGGTGACCGCTCCGTCTATGATGCGACCGTCCGCCTGGCCCAGGATTTCTCGACGCGCTATCCTTTAGTCGATGGTCACGGCAACTTCGGTTCCGTCGATGGTGACTCGGCTGCGGCTATGCGTTATACCGAAGTCCGCATGGCGAAGATTACCGGCGAAATGCTGGAAGATATCGACAAGGAAACGGTCGATTTCATGCCCAACTACGACGGCTCCCTGCAGGAACCGACGGTCTTGCCGTCGAAGATCCCGAACCTCCTGGTCAATGGCTCGGCTGGGATCGCCGTCGGCATGGCGACGAATATTCCGCCTCATAATTTAGGCGAAGTCATCGACGGCTGTGTCCTGCTCATCGATAACCCTGAAGCCAGCCTGGAAGAAATCATGACCAAAATCAAAGGCCCTGATTTCCCGACGGGTGCTAAAATCATGGGCCGCGATGGCATCATCAAAGCCTATTCGACGGGCCGGGGCAGTATCAAGATGCGGTCCTGTGCGACTATCGAACCGATGAATAAAGGGAAGCACCGCATCGTCGTGACGGAAATCCCCTATCAGGTCAATAAAGCGCGGGTCATCGAGTCCATTGCCGACTTGTCCCGCAACAAGGAAATCGACGGCATCACGGCCCTGCGCGATGAATCGGACCGCAAGGGTATGCGCATCGTCGTCGAACTGCGGGCCGATGTCAATCCCGATATCGTCCTGAATAAATTGTATAAACACACGCAGCTCCAGGAAACGTTCGGCGTCATCATGCTGGCCCTCGTCAACGGCCATCCGCGCGTCCTGACACTCAAACAGATCCTGAACTACTATCTCGACCATCAGAAAGATGTCATTACCCGCCGCAGCAAGTTTGAACTCGACAAGGCCCTGGCACGGGCTCACATCTTAGAAGGCCTGCTCATCGCCCTGGACCACATCGACGAAGTCATCAAGACGATCCGCGAATCGGCGACAGACGACATTGCCAAACAATCCTTGATGAGCAAGTTCGGCCTCAGCGAAAAACAGGCCATCGCCATCCTCGACATGCGCCTGCGCCGCCTGACGGGTCTGGAACGAGAAAAAATCGAAGAAGAATATGCTGAATTGGAAAAACGCATCGCTTACCTGCGCAGCGTCCTGGCTGACGAACATAAAGTCATGGAAATCGTAAAGACGGAACTCCTCGATGCCAAGAAGAAATTTGGCGACGAACGGCGCACACAGATCGTAGCCGACTCGTCGGATTTCTCCATCGAAGACATGATCCCCAACGAACGCATGGTCCTCACCTTGACCCGCCGAGGCTACATGAAGCGTATCAACGCCAATGTATACCATACGCAGAATAAAGGCGGCCGCGGTATCAAGGGCATGGGGACGAAGGACGAAGACGCCGTAAACCACCTGCTCTATACGTCGGCATGGAATACAGTCCTGTTCTTCACCAACTTCGGCCGCGTCTATCGCCTGAAGGCTTACGAAATCCCGGAAGCCAACAGCCGTAACTCCAAGGGCATTGCCGCCATCAATATCCTGCCCTTGTCCAATGGCGAAAAAGTCAACGCCCTCATCGACCTCGACCAGGTCGACCCGTCGATGAACCTGTTCATGGTCACCGAAAAAGGGCTGGTAAAGAAGACCCCTCTTCATGAATTCAAGAACGTCCGCCGCAACGGCCTCATCGCTATTTCCCTTATGGAAGGCGACCACCTGGCCAAAGTGCGCCTGACCAACGGCGACCAGACGATCATCTTGGCGACGAAACTGGGCATGGCCATCTGCTTCAATGAAAACGATGTCCGTCCTATGGGCCGGAATACCCGCGGTGTCCGCGGCATCACACTGTCTGAAGGCGATATGGTCATCGGGGCTGACGTCCTCGAACCGGACTGCCAGGTCCTGACTGTCAGCGAAGAAGGCTTTGGCAAGCGCAACAACATCGACGCCTACAAAGTCCAGCTCCGCGGTGGCAAAGGCATCAAGAACTTCAAGATTACGCCGAAGACCGGCGACATCGTCGGCGTCGAAGTCGTCCATGAAGGGCAGGAACTGATGCTCATCACGTCGAATGGCATCGTCATCCGCACGGATATCGAAAGCATTGGCATCAAGAAAGGCCGCAACACATCGGGCGTCAAGATCCAGAAACTGGAAGGCGACGACAAAGTAGCCGCCCTCGATACCATTGCCATCGAAGGTAACGACGAACTCGATACCATTGCCATCGAAGGTAACGACGAAGAAGAAAAAGAACAGACGAAATTGTTTAAATAAAAAAAGAGGCCTGCGGGCCTCTTTTTTTTTGCGCCGACCGCAGTTCGCAGGCCGCAGGCCGCCTCGAATTCAGATGCGGCGTTCCGCCGCGACAGACTCAGACTGACAACATCGCTTCGAGTAACCCTCGGCTCGTAGAGGAGAACCCCTCCACCGCAAGCGGTCCCCCTCCCCTTCGCAGGGGCGGCTTACGCCCTAACCGGGGCCATCGTAGGGGACGTCCTTTAACCTCTCAGACCGCCTTTGGCGGCCAGCTCCCCTATGAAGGGAGCCTTTGACGGCCCGCTGTGAACAATGGGGGATATACTTGATCGGCATATGTGGCGTGGGTTTGCGACCGGCGACCGGCGGCCGGCGTCAAGGATTTGAAAAAATCCTTGACAATCTCTTTACACAGTAGTATACTGAACAAGCTGTCGGGGCAAGGCCCTGACACAGCAGGAGTTTCATCCTGCCGTGGTCTGCGCCATGCAGGCCGGGGTGATTGAACTTTGAAAAAAGTTCAAAAACATCCTTGACAAGCTCTTCTAAGTTTGTTAAAATAAACAAGTCGTCGCCACCCGGTGATGACAACGATGACCTTTGAAAACTGAACAATGAACTGAATGAACGCCAACGTGCGAGGTTCTATTATATAGAACGTCAAACAATGAGTAATACCAAATAATAAACAAGAGCCAAACGCTCTTCCATATATCATGGAGAGTTTGATCCTGGCTCAGGACGAACGCTGGCGCTGA
>NZ_APHY01000038.1 GCF_000417505.1 Megasphaera sp. NM10 | reverse complement strand
GCACCGATCAGGCTGGAAAGGCTTCAGGACGGCCCCTACGAACCACGAACAACTTCCTTCAGGAACTGGCGGAACGGGGCGGCCAGGTCCGGGCGGCGCAGGGCGTATTCGACGTTGGCTTTGAGGAAGCCCAGTTTATCGCCTACGTCGTAGCGTTTGCCTTCAAAGCAGTAGCATAGACGGCTTCGCGGCTGGCCATGGTCTGCAAGGCGTCGGTGAGCTGGATTTCCCCGCCCTTGCCCGGCTGGGTATGGGCCAGGATTTCAAAGATGTCCGGCGTGACGATATAGCGGCCCAGGACGGCCGTCCGGCTCGGTGCTTCTTCGATGTCCGGCTTTTCGACGACGCGGTTGACTTTCAGGATGTCCTTCCCTTCGACAGGTGTCCCCTGGACGATGCCGTAAGACGACACTTTTTCTAAAGGCACTTCCTGACAGCCCAGGATGGTCGCATCGAGGTCGTTGTACAAGTCGATCATCTGGCGCAGGGCCGGATTGGTTTCATTGTAGACGACGTCGTCGCCGAGGAGGATGGCAAAGGGTTCATCGGCAATGAAGGACTGGGCGCAGAGAATGGCGTCGCCCAGGCCCCGCATGTGTTTCTGCCGGATGTAGTGGATATTGATTTCAGAGATACTGCGGACCATGTTCAGAAGCCCCATCTTATGGCTTTCTTCCAGGTGCAGTTCCAGGCCCGGATTGGTATCGAAATGGTCTTCAATGGCCCGTTTGGCATGGCCGCTGATGATGAGGATTTCTTCGATGCCGCTCTGCAGGGCTTCTTCGACGATATACTGGATGGTCGGTTTATCGACGATAGGCAGCATTTCTTTCGGTGTCGCCTTCGTCGCCGGCAGGAAACGGGTGCCGAACCCGGCCGCCGGGATGACGGCTTTACGGATTTTTTTCACAACGATGCTCCTTATTCAAACCAGCGGGACAAATCGAATTCTTCGCCAATGATTTCCTTGACGAAGCCCTGAGCCAAGTACAGGCCCAGGAGCGACAGCGTCGATACGCGCAGCAGCGAGCTGTCCCAGATATCGCCCAAGTCGGCCAGGACCGGCGAAATATCTTCCATGATGTCCAGGGCTTCTTCGCCGCTGAAGTTGGCCGGGCGTTTCTTGGCCAGGCGCAGGATGTGGTCCTGCATGTTGCGGTCGTTGATGCCGGTCATGCGGAAGAAGCGTTTGGCCATGCTTTCATCGACCATGGCCAGTTTGACCAGTGGCGAATTGAAGGACGGGACGATGAATTCATCGGGGATGCGCTTGCCTTTGAGGGCTTTGCGCAATTCTTCTTCTGTGAAACCGCGGTAGCGGAACAAGAGCGGATACGAATCGGACAGGATTTCGGCAAAATGCGTTTCCTTGGCTTCAAAAGCCGTGCAGTGCAAGTAATCGAGCTGCTGGTAGTAAGGCCGTTCCGTCGGGAATCCATCCAGGAAGGGATAGACGTACTTGTCGATATAGCGGCAGAACGAATCCTTGTCGACGTTATGGGAGTTGCGCGAATACAGGAACAATAAGAGAATCGCCAGGATCTGGTAATGGCCCTGGGTCAAATAGGGCATGACCTTCAAGGCATCGATGGCGACCAGATGGCGCGTCGAAATGGGCGAGCAGTGGACGATATCGTAAAAGGCCTGCAGGGCAATGGTGCCGACGTAATCATCGGGATGAGCGGCATAGGCTTTCTGGACGTTCTGCAAAGCTTCCTGGACGATGAGCGGTGACAGGGCCTGCTGCCGTTCCGTATCGGTCTGGCAGCCGATCTGGTCAAAGGCCGCCGACGTGATGTATTCCGTCTGCTGCTGCAGTTCCGGTGAAACGACGCCGTACTGGCGCAGGAAGTGAGAGACGCACTGGCGGACGACAGGCGAATCGACAGTGCTTTCCGATTCCCATACGGACGCATAGTGCGGCGCATTGCCCAGTGACGGGTTGCGCGTATCGGTCCCGGACGTATTGGAATCCCACGACGTCTGGGACGGTTTGACGACCGGTGCCGGCTTGACGACAGGTGTCGCTTTTTCCTGGGACTTGTGGGCCCGGATGGGCGGCATGACCATTGTTTCTTCCGGGACGGCTTTCTTCTTGGCCGTCATGGCCGAGTCGATGTGGATCGGTTCCATGCGCTGGGTCTGTTCCAGCTGGGAAGCGACGGCTTTCATGCCTTCGCTGACGACAGGTCCTTCCAGGACCTGTGTCGCCTCGGATACGGCCCGTTTCTTGGCGGCAGCCGGTGCGTCGGCGACGGCTTTGGCTGTGCCGGCGGCTTTGGCCGTTTCGGCCATGACGTCGCGGAGAATGTGCTTGCGGTGCGTGTCTTTCGGCGCTTCTGTTTCAGATGCTGCCGGTTCAGCTGCCGGGGCAGCCTGTTTCCTGGCGGCCGGGGCGGCGCCGCCATCTTTAGCGGCCAGGTCAGCCGAGACGATGGCGGCCATATCAGCCAGGGGCGGCTTGTCTTCTTCGGTCTGGGCTACTTCTTCGGCCCAGCGTGCCCGTTCTTCCCGGCGGGCATTGGCTTCCTTGGCCGCAGCGGCTTCGCGGCGGGCCTGTTCGCGCCGTTCCCGGTTGCGGGCCAGCTGCTGTTCCTGGGCTTCTTTTTCCTGTTCGGCCTGGCGCTGACGGGCTAGTTTGGCTTCTTCCTCGCGGGCCTTATAGGCAGCGGCTTCTTCTTTGTCTACCTTTTCCATGGCTTCCAGGATTTCATCGCGGGACAGGACGCGCGTCGCATCGAGGTCATCCGCATTGGGGCCCTTGTGGACCGGAGGTTCCTGGGCTTTGGGAGCTTCTTTATAGACGATTCGGCTATTGCGGCGGACGGCTTCGCCTTTGGTCGTGACAAAGGCCGTTTCTTCCGGATGCTCCCGCCGTTCGCCCAGTGTCATTTTCGGGACCTGTGGCAAGGGGGCTGTTTCTTCGTCGTCCGCTTCCTTCGGTAATTGTCTGGCATGCTTAACTGTTGCCGGGCTGCGGTGCTGGACCCTGCGCAGCGGCTGCGGCTCGCTGTCGTAGCGCGTCTTCGTCTTCGTGTTCCCTTTCTTCTCCGTTTGGGGACTACTCTCAGAGTGCCCTCCGCCGGAATACATAATATAACAAATTACAAAAAAGACGATTGCTATGCCCGCTATGATAGCGTACGGCAAAAAGTTTGTCATGTCATCCTCTCCTCTATTTTATCAAACTTCTTTTCCCATTGTAGCATAAGATGACGGCATGAGCTACTCCCTATTGCCGATTAATTCGCACTTTCGTATAATAAAAGAGTAAACTGATTTTTTGTCCTTCAAAGGAGTCTTTTTCATGGAAAAATATAAAGCCATCGTCTTCGACATGGACGGCACCGTCCTGGATACGCTGGACGAATTGACGAAAAGCCTGAACTATGTTTTTGCCCGTCACGGCCTGCCCGCCCTGACGCAGGATGCCATCCGCCCCTGCCTGGGCTTCGGATACGACGGCTTCATCGACAAGGCCGCACCGGACGCGCCGGAACCCCTGCGGCGGACGATGACGGAAGAGTTCATCGCCTATTACAGCGCCCACTGCCAGACGACGACCTTTCCCTACGACGGCATTCCCCAGGTCCTGGGCCGGCTCAAGGCGGCCGGCTACCACATGGCTATCGTCTCCAACAAAGGCCAGGGTGCCGTATCGGAACTGCACGATGAATACTTCAAAGACTATGTCGATTTCTCCTTGGGTGAAACGCCGATGTACCGCAAAAAACCGGCTCCGGACATGGTCTGGGAAGCCTGAAGCGCCTGGGCTGTGCCAAAGACGACGCCATCTACGTCGGCGACTCGGAAGTCGACAAAGAAACGGCCGATAACGCCGGCCTCGACGCAGCCCTGGTCACCTGGGGTTTCCGCGACCGGGACTTCCTGGAATCCCTCCAGCCGACATACCTCATCGACACGCGGGAAGAATTGGGAGAACTCTTCGGAGTGTGATTTGAGTTTTAAGTTTGCAGTTTGTAGTTTTTAGTGAATGCTTTTAAATTTAAAGCCATTTTCTACAAACTACAAACTCCGTACTACAAACTATAAAGAGAAAGGGACCGCGCATGATGGAATAAACCTTCATGCGACAGTCCCTTTTGCGAACTGCGACCTGCGGGACGCCCTTTGGGCGTCCCCTACAAATCACTTCATCACGTCGTTCTGGACGGAGGTGATGGCGCTCGATGTGGCGTCGTCTAAGAGTTTGGAATAGAGTTGTTTCGTTTCTTTTTTCGTGTTTTCTGTCGTCACAGGGGCTTCTTCCGCTGTGTCTGTCTGTCCGGCTACCTGGACGATGGGAGCTTTCCCGGCGATAGGAGCCGTTTCCAGACGGACCCGGCCGGCGCCGACGCGTTTGGCCAGTTCAGCCAGCGTCGCCTTGCTGACGGGATGGCGGACAGTGAGGACGACTTGTTCATTGACGTAGTCCGGCAGGGCGCCGACGTAGTTCTGGACGCCTTCGTTGTCGACGACGCAATGGATGGCCTTATTCATGAGCTGGCTGTAATCGCTGTGGCTCAAGGATACGCGACGTATCTTGACGGCCTGCGGCTTGGCTACGTCCGTGTTGATGCGCTGCTGCAAGTATTTGCTGGGAGCGCCTTTGATGCCCAGGACCAGGGTATCGCCATCCCAGTACATCGTACCGCTGCGGAAGTAGATCGGCACTGAGCCGTATTCGGCATTGATGGCCTTGATGAGCTGCGATTCGACCTGGACATGAGACGTATAGTCCCCGTCGGAGTGCATGAGGCGGTAAAATACCTGGGCGGCATCGGCCCGGGTCATGCCTTCTTTGGGATGGAAATAGTTATCTGCCGGCACCATGATGTTCTTGCTGTGCAGGACGTCGATGGCCCTGGCGTAAGCCGGCGCAATCGACGCGGCATCGGCATAGGGCTTGACGGCCTGGTCCGGGTCGGCCAGCTGATTGTACTGCAAGTAGCGGTAGATGACGTCGGCAAATTCTTCGCGGCTCACCGGTTCTTCGGGATAGAAATTCCCATCCTGATAGCCTGCCAGGATACCCTGGGCGGCGACGCTGTTCATGGCATCACCAGCCGTGCCCGACGGCACATCGTGGGCACCGGCCGCTTCCACCGGTGCCAGGGGGATATTGGCTGCCGAATTATAGAGCAGCTGGGCCAGGTCGCCGCGGGTCAGGACCCGGTTTGGCTCAAAGGTATCCCCTGTGATGAAGGTCAGGCACTGCGTATCATAGAGGTAATCGACAGCCGCGCGGTCGGTCAGGCTGCCCAGGTCTGTATAAGGGGCATCGGCCGAAACGGCACTGACGGACAAGATGGCCGCAGCTGCCAGGATGGCAGCGATTTTATTCCGTACCATGGAAATCCTCCTCTGCTGCGATTACTGAATGACGATGCGAAGGGCACTGCCCAGGGCTTTATTGAGGTTGTTCTGTGTTTCTTTGGAAATGGAGCTGACTGTGAGGACGACTTTTTCATTGAGGTAATCCGGTTCCGTCGAAACGGTAGCATTCGTCGCTTCCGTAGCCTTGTAAATCTTTTCGGCCTGGGCCATGAGGTTCTTATAGTCGTCATAGCTGTACGTCGATTTCTGGACATAGACCGATTCGGCCGGGATATCCTTGTCGGCAGCAATGGCATCGGCCAGTTTCTGTTTGTTCTTCGGGTCTTTGACGCCGATGTGGAGCTTGTCGCCCTGCCAGTACATGATGCCGTCAGATGCAAAGGCTTTGATTGAGCCGTAGACGTCTTTGATATCCTTGAAGGCCTTGGATTCCAGGCCGTCCTGGCTCTGCGTCGTTTCCTTGACGCCGGTCAGGATGCGGTAGAGAACGTTGACGGCTTCACCGCGGGTGACATACTGTTTCGGGTTGAACATGTTGTAGTTGCCGCCCTTCATGTAACCGGCAGCAGCCAGGGCGTCGACGGCCTGACGGGCCCAGCTGGAAATCTTGGCTTCGTCGGCATAGGGAGCGGCCCCTTCGAGGGTGCTCATGCCCTTGTAAGTCATGTAGTTGTAAGCGATGACAGCAAATTCTTCGCGGGTGATCTTCTGTTCCGGTTTGAACGTGCCGTTGCTGTAACCGCTCATGATCTGTTTGTCGACCAGCGAGGCGATGGCCCGTTCGGACCAGCGGCCTTTGACGTCGCTGAAGTTGGTCGTCTTGACTTTGGAATCTTCACCGATCATGTTGTTGATGATGGCAGCTGCGCCTTCACGGGTAATGTCTTCGTTCGGACGGAACTGGCCGTTCGTGCCGCTGATGTAGTGCTGGTTATAAAAATACTGGATAGCGTCTTTGCCCCAATAATTGCTGATATCCGTAATCCCCGTCGATGCGGCAAAAGCCGACGTGCCGAGGGCGGCTGTCAGGGCCGTAAGGACCATCAATTTTTTGTACTTGTTCATGATTCATTCGCTCCTATCTATGTCAGTGTCGTAAAGGATACATGGATTGCATACCTATGTTTCATATCTTATTTATTTTATCACACCCCGCCCTATTAGGGAAGGCATAGAGCCGTGATTTGCAGGCCTCAATAGGCGTCGAAGATGGCCTGTATTTTTTCCCGGTCCGTCGTGTGGGCCAGGGCCAGCTGCAAGAGGATCTTGGCCTTCTGCGGCGTCAGGGAATCGGCTGTGACCGTCCCGTCATAAGCCGGGACCTGGGTGACCATGCCGCCCAGGGCGCGGGCAGCCCGGACGACGACCAGCCCCTGTTCCATCAAGGGCTGCAAGGCCTGCCAGACCAGTTCGGGCATCTTGCCATGACCGAGACCCGTGATGACCAGTCCCGCTTTCCCCTGGGCCAGGCGGCGTACGTCGTCAGCGGTGAGGCCGACATAGGCATAGACGATGGCGACGGCTGGCAGTTCTTTAGGAGCGGCCAGGTCCGACGACCACGTATGCTTGCGCAGGGGCTGCTGGTACAGGCGGGGCCGGCCGTCCTGCATATAGCCCAGGCAGCCCATCTGGCGGCCTTTAAAAGTATCGGCATGGGTCGTATCGGTCTTTTCGACGAAGCGGGCGCTGTGGACGGTGCTGTTCATGACGATGACGACACCGTATTTTCCCAGGTCCGGCCAGGACGCGGCCTGGACCGCTTCCAGGAGGTTCAGCGGACCGTCGGCACTGATGGCCGTCGCCGGCCGCATGGAACCCGTAAGGACGACGGGCTTGATGGTGTGGACCGTGAGGTCGAGGAAATACGCCGTTTCCTCCATCGTATCCGTGCCGTGAGTGATGACGATACCGTCCACGTCTTCCCGGTCGGCTACTTCCTGGACCCGATTGGCCAGGGACAGCCATAAAGCTTCGGTCATATCCGAGCTGTCGATGTTGCAGAACTGTTCGCCCTGCACGTCGGCATAATCAGCCAGCTGGGGCACGGCTTCCAGCAGTTCATCTATCGACGTCTGACCGGCAGCATACCCCGTCAGGTCATCGGCCGACGCGGCCTTGCCGGCAATCGTCCCGCCACAGGCCAGTACATATATCTTCTTTTTTTCCATTCTCATAGCTCCCCTCTGCAATGATGATATGGTTCTACTTTACCACAAATGGGGGGTTAGTGGCTAGTAGGGGCCGTCCTGAAGTCTTTCCAGCCCATCGGGTGCCGACCAACGGAAGGCGCAAGATGGTTGCTGGAACGGACAGCAGAGGCTAGGCGGCCCGCCTTGTGACTAGTGGTTAGGGGCTAGGGGTTAGGGGTTAGGGACTCGTGGCTCGTGGTTCGTGGTTCGTGGCCCGCGGCTCGTGGTTCGTGGCCCGGCTCCCCTGCTAGGGGAGCTGTCAGCGCAGCTGACTGAGAGGTTGCTTTTTAACAAGAAGCCTGCGGGCCGCCAGCCACGGCTGTCCGTTCTGGCCCCCTTCCCCTCCCGCTGGTCGGTACCTGGCGGGCTAGCTGGGGAAACCACACCTATCCTGAAACGGGCTGCTCTTTGGGACGGCCCCTACGAAATCGCATGCAGGCGATGGAAATGAGCGCAGGCCGCAGTCCGCAGATGGCAGGCCGCAAAAGACACACGGCCGGCGGCCTTGTGCGTAGGGGACGCCCAAAGGGCGGGCGGCTGGCAGCTGACGGCAAGAAAAAGACCCGGCCAGGGGAGAGGGCGGGTCTTTTTCTGTCGATATATAGAATGCGTCAGTGTTCAATAGTGGAGTGAGCGCCTTCGTGGACCGAAGGTACTCTGGCTGTTTCATCAGCAGCGGCCGCAGGGGCTGCGTTCAGCGTGCCTTTCTGGGCTTTGGTGATGATGCTGTGCTTATAGCCATAGCCGAAGTAGATGACCAGGCCGATGGCCAGCCATACGATGAAGCGGATCTGCGTGACTGTCGGCAGCATGATGACCAGGATACCGCAGAAGAGGATCGACAGGATCGGTACCAGCGGTACGCAGGGGCAGCGGAACGGGCGAACGCGGTCCGGCGCTTTTTTGCGGAGGACGATGACCGATGCCGATACGATGATGAAGGCTGCCAGCGTGCCGATGTTGACCATTTCAGCGACGATGCCGATAGGTACGAGGCCGGCCAGGATGGACGACACGATGGCAACCAACAAGGAGCTGCGGACCGGCGTCTTGGTCGTCTTATTGATGTGACCGAAGAAGCGCGGCAGCAGGCCGTCGCGGGACATGACGAAGAGGATACGGCTCTGGCCGAGGCTCATGACCAGAAGGACCGACGTGAGGCCGCAGATAGCGCCGACGGAGACGGCAGCGGCACCCCAATGATAGCCGACGAGCTGCAGTGCATAGGCAACAGGAGCGGCCGTCGTCTTGAACTGTAAGTACGGGACCATGCCGGTCAGGATGGCCGATACGGCAATGTAGAGAATCGTGCAGATGATGAGCGATAAGATGATGCCCCGAGGCAAATCTTTCTGCGGGTTCTTGACTTCTTCAGCAGCCGTCGAGACGGCGTCGAAGCCGATGTAAGCAAAGAAGATGACCGAAGCGCCTGTGAAGACACCGGACCAGCCATAAGGCATGAACGGCGTCCAGTTGGCCGGTTCGACGTGGCTGATGCCGAGGGCGATGAACAGGCCGACGACAGCCAGCTTGATGACGACGATGATGTCATTGACCAGGGAGCTCTGGGTGATGCCCTTCATGTTGATCAAGGTGATGATCCAGATGATGGCCATAGCCGGCAGATTGATGAGGCCCCCTTCTTCCGGCGCCGTAATGAATTCTTTCGGCAGAGCCAATCCCAGATTGGTCAGGATATTGCCGAAATAGCCGGACCAGCCGATGGACACGGCGCTCAAGGCCAGGGTGTATTCCAAAATCAAATCCCAGCCGATGACCCAGGCCCAAAATTCGCCTAAGGCTACGTAGCCGTACGTATAGGCGCTGCCGGCTACGGGAATCATGGCGGCGAATTCAGAATAGCAAAGTGCAGCACAGCCGCAGGCCAGTGCGGCGATGATGAAGGAAATGACCAGGGCCGGGCCGGAGTAATTGGCGGCGGCAATGCCGGTCAGGACGAAGATCCCTGTGCCGACGATACAGCCGATGCCCAGCATGGTCAGGCCGAAAGTCCCCAGGACGCGGTTCATGCCGCCGTCCTGTTTCGTTTCCGACAGGAACTGGTTGATGCTTTTCGTTCGGAAAATATTCTTTGACATACCTATCCCCCCTGTTATACATCCCCTGATTATAAATGATAACTATAAAAACATAAAAACCGCCAAGGTGGAAAACGAATCATTTCTATCATAAAGATGACTGATTCTTAGCTTTTCGCACCTTTGCGGTTTCTGTTTATACGTATATTATACTCGTATTTTTAAATTTGTAAAGTATGCAGCCGTAATTAATTTAATACTTTTCATAGAGAAAGGTTTTACCTCTTTTCATAGAGAAAGGTTTTACCTCTTATTATTTTTAAGCAAATCCGATTTTCTCTTTAATGCAGTTCTGTTTGGAGCCAGTTGACGGCATCGCCCATCATGTTGGTCGTGACGAAGTGGCCCAGGTCATCGTAGACGATGGACTGGGTCTTGACGTCATCGCGCTGGGCCAGTTTTTCCAGATAGAGTTCCTGGGCAGCCCCGTCGACGACATCATCGGCACCGCCGCGGAGGGACAAGAGGGACCGGCCGCTGAGGCGGTCCATATGCGTATAGGGATCCATGGCGGCGAACTGCATCTGTATGAAACGGTAGGCCCGCGGCTTTTCGATGTGCAGGGCTGCCCGGAAGCGGCGGTCCGATTCATCCCACCAGCCGGAGCCGTTCATGACGACAGCCGTCTTGAATTCCCTGAAAAGGCTCACAGCCCCTAAGGCCGTGAAGCCGCCCATGGAATGGCCCATGACGGCGATGGGCGTATCAGGCCAGTTTTCCTGGATATATTCCAGCATGACCGGTACTTCCGTCAGGTTCTGGAAGATGGTCTGCCAGAAATCGGGGTATACGACTTTCGATTCATAGTCCAGCGTGCCGCGGTGGCCATGGTTGACAGCGTCGGGAATGACGACGTCGTAGCCATAGGAAGCCAGGATGCGGCCGCGGACGGCCTGGAATTCTATCTGCGACGACCAGCCATGATAGAACAGGACGACGCCTTTCGCTTTTTCACCGGACGTAATGACCAGACCGGGGATACCCTTGATACCTACTTGTTTTTCTTGAATCATTTCCATAAATCCTCTCTATTTTTTAATTAATCGCCGGCGGTAAGCCAGCGGTTCCTGCCATATCTCCGACCAGACGAAGCCGGCGTAGAGCTCCCGCGCCTGCGGCGTCAGCTGGCTCCAGGCCGCGGGCCGGACGCGGTGCGGCACCGATACGGGAGCTATAGCCGGACGGGCCGGCACGATGGGCGGCTGTGCCGGAGCTGTCGTTTCCTGTGCGGAAATCTCGTTCCCAGCCGCATCTTCCCCGGTTTCAGCCGGAGCCGGCGCCTTGGCCGGTGCGGGTTTACGCCGCGGCGGCACGGGAATCGGCCCTTTCCGCCTGGGATAGCGGCGGCGACGCCGCAGCAGGTCCGGCAGGATCGCCATGAGAGCGAAGGCCACGATGAGCCATAACATATCCATAAGGCTCACCTACTTTTCACTATGGCCTGCCGGACCGCGGTCGTCGTGGTGACTGTCCTGCCCCGTCGGGACCGACTGGGTCTTGGGGACGCCGGCCTGGGCGACAGCGGCGCGCATGTCCGTGTCGGCCATGATATTCTTCATATTATAATAGTCCATGACGCCTAACTTGCCTTCGCGCAGGGCCTGGGCCAGAGCCAACGGGACTTCGGCCTGGGCTTCGACGACTTTGGCCTGCATTTCCTGGGTATAGGCCTGCATTTCCTGCTCTTTGGCCACAGCCATGGCCCGCCGTTCTTCGGCCTTGGCCTGGGCGATCTGCTTGTCCGCTTCGGCCTGGTCCGTCTGCAGGCGGGCGCCGATATTGCGGCCTATGTCGACGTCGGCAATATCGATGGACAAGATTTCAAAGGCCGTCCCGGCGTCGAGGCCCTTGCTGAGGACGGTCTTACTGATTTCATCAGGGTTTTCCAGGACCAGCGAATGGTCCCGTGCCGAGCCGACACTGGTGACGATGCCTTCGCCGACGCGGGCGATGACCGTCGCTTCACCGGCACCGCCGACGAGGCGGTCGATGTTGGCGCGGACCGTGACCCGGGCCCGGACTTTCAGTTCGATGCCGTTCTGGGCGACAGCCGAGATGAACGGCGTTTCGATGACCTTGGGATTGACGCTCATCTGGACGGCTTCCAGGACGTCGCGGCCAGCCAGGTCGATGGCGCAGGCTCGTTCAAAGGTCAGGGACATCGTCGCCCGATGGGCGGCAATGAGGGCATCGACGACGCGGTCGACGTCGCCGCCGGCCAGGTAATGGGCTTCCAGCTGGTTGACGTTGACATCGAGGCCGGCCTTGTTGGCCTTGACCAGGGGCAGGATGATCTTCGACGGGATGACCCGGCGCAGGCGCATGCCGATGAGGTTGACGATGCCGACGGATACGCCGGCGGCCATGGCCGAAATCCACAAACCGATGGGCACGAAGTGCAGGAACAGGGATACGATGATGACAGCGGCCACGATGATGATGACAGGCACTGCCAAAAAGGATACGATAGACATAAGATACCTCCTTCTCAGTGTTTGGGATGGCGTTCCGGTTCCGGTTCGACGACGACGCGGCTGCCTTCGACTTTGACCACGCGGACGATGACGTCGCGGCCGATGAACGTGCCGTTGGCCGTGGCATCGACGCGCTCTTTGCCGATGCGGATCGTCCCGGACGGACGCAGAATGGTAATGGTCTTGCCCCGTTCATAGAGATATTTGCTGTAATCGGCCTGGGCCGTATATCCCTTTTCTTTCGTCGAACGGTTCTTGAGGGTCAATTTTTCAAAAAGCCGGCTCTTGGGCAAATGCTTGCCGACGATATAGAACAATATGATGGCCAGGACCGTCCCGCCGGCCAGGATGTAGACGGCCTCATACGTGGCTCCCAGCATGAAGAACAGGCTGCCGAACAAGAGGACGACGCCGGCCAGGCCAAAGATGCCGACGCCAGGCGACGCCAGTTCCAGGCCGATGCAGAGCAGACTAACCAGGAAGGCGGCGACGATTTTCAGGCCGTCGGCCAGGGACTCGTTGCCCGACAGGAGCAGCAGGCCGCCGAAGACGAAGGCCGTAGCAATACCGGCGCCGATGCCGGCCATCTTGATTTCTGCCAGCAAGGCGGCGATGATCAGGGCGACGAAGACCGTGCGGACATAGGGATTCTGCAAGATGCCGACGGCGTCATCACGCCAGTCCTTGTCGACATAGGTCAGGCGGGCATCGCCCAAGCTGTACAGGGCCAGGGCTTCGGACAACGTATCGGCCGAGCCGTCGGACACGTTGAGTTCCCTGGCCTGGCCGTCGGATAAGGCCAGTATCTTCCCCGGTTCGGCATAGTCGGGATAGCCCTGGGACTTGTCGACCATGGCTTCGGCGACGCCGGGATTATGGCCATTCTGGGCCGCCGTCGCGCTGAACTCGGCTTTCAGGGCGGCAATGTTCTTCTCCGTATTGGGAATCGGTTCGGCAGCGCCGATGCTGCTGCCCGACGCCATGATGATATGGCGGCACGACAGGGCGATGAGGGCCCCGGCCGACCAGGCCCGCGACGTGACATAGGCAATAGTCGGCACGTCGGATGCCATGAGCATGTCGCGGATCTTCAAGGCGCTGTCGACGCGGCCGCCCAGGGTATTGATGGTAATGACGACGGCCGTATCGCCTTCTTCGGCGGCCTGGCGCAGGCCGCGCTGGATAAAGGCGGCCTGGCTGCCGTCGATGTCACCGGAAATAGGCAGGACGCGGACGGAATCGGCCTGCACGACAGCAGCCGGTGCGGCAGCTGCCAGGGAAAAGAATAAGACAGCAGCTGTTATCATGCGTAATAGAAAGGTCATTCCCTCACCTGCTTTCATTCACTTTTGTTCGGCGCCTCGATACATTGAAAATAACCGGCACGCTGGAGTTTTTCCAACTCTTCCGGCGAAATGTTGCGGGCAGCCTGTTTTTCTAGTTCTTCAATCGGCTTGTCTTCAATCATATGAATCTTGTCGATGACGGCATCATAGACGGCAGGCGGCTTGTTCTCCTTGATCCAGTCCAGCATGTGGTCGAGCCACTTGCGGCACGTCCAGGAATCTTCGCCATGGTTGTGGCCGCGGAGTATCTGGATCTGGGCCTGTTCCGGAATCTTGGCCAGGAACCAGTTCCATCGTTCCCGGGCAATGAGATAATGATAAAGTTCATCGACATCGCGCAGATGCTGTTCCCGAAGTTCCAGCGTATAACGCGACCAAAATAAACTGAGTGTCATATTGACTACCTCCAAGCAACTCTATATAACTAGTTTATCTTAAGATATTCTACACAGAAGATATTCTACACAGAATTGTCAAACTCCTGCTGGCAAAAAGAAAATCTTTTGTATATGTAAAAAAAGGCGCTGTCCCATGAAGACAGCGCCTTTTTCTGTAGGGGCGCCACGTGGGGCGCCCGTTCACGAAATCGGTTTCACAAGTATCTTACATATATCCGGCGGGCTAAAAACTACAAATGCTGAGAAATCAACCTCTCAGACCGCCTTTGGCGGCCAGCTCTCCTATGAGGAGAGCCTTTCGTCAAATATCAAACTATTTTCACGAATCAAATGCGGCTTCCATAGCAGCGGCTTTTTCCCGGACGGCTTCGGCCGCTTCTTCGCCCATGTAGGCTTCGGCCAGGTTGGCGATGTCGTCTTCATGGACGCCCATGTCGGCAATGCGCAGGTCGAGGTGCAGGGCCTTGGCCAGGTAGCAGAGGCGGGCAGCGCAGTCATCGGACGTGAAACCGCCCATGGTGCGGGCCAGTTTGCCATAGAGGAAGGGATCCTTACCGGCCTTGGCGTCGACGACGACGGGCACGATGGCGGCCAGGAGGACTTCATCGGCTGCAAAAGACGTCTTGGCGACGGCCTGTTTCAGGTCTTTGGCGACCTGGCAGCCCGTTTCGGCACTGACCATACTGCCGATGACGCCGGCCAGGACGACTTTTTCCCAAGCCCCTTTGTCTGTGTTTTCCCCGCAGACGCCGACGAGCTTGTCATTCAGGATGTCGATGGCATAGAGGGCCATGGCATCAGTCAGCGGCTGGGCATCGGGCGCCGTATAGGCCCGGATACATTCGCACAGGGCGGCGAAGCCGGAGACAGCCCGGTCTTTCTGGCTCATGCCGGTCATGCAGTCCGGATCAACCAGGACGACCTTGGCCAGCAGGGCGTTGTCGCGGCTGCCATCGGGCAGGGATGCATCGAAGCAGGCGCCGGCGTGATACGTCGTCGGTACGAAATTCAAGGGCATCATGGCCCTGCCCAAGGTGCGGGCAGCGGCACTGGCAATCAGCTTGGCCCCTTCCATGACGGTATTGCCGCCGATGGCGACGATGAAGTCGCTGCCGTTCTTCTTGATTTCGTCGACTGCCGAATCAGCCGTAATATCCAGGGATTTCCCCGTAATATGAGCAAAGCGGGATACGGAAATGCCAGCCTCTTTCAGGCTCTTTTCGACTTCATTGACGATGTCCCGCCCATTGGTAGCGGCATCGGTGACGACCAGGGCCTTGGTCCCATAGGCCTTAAAGAGTTCCCCGGCCATATGGCGCTTACCGGCACCGAAGACGACGGACACAGGCATGGAGAAGGAGAAGCTCAGCGGCTGCGATACATAGGTGACAGGCGCATCGGATTCGACGTCGTGCAGGGCAGCGGCCATGGCCTGACCGAAAGCCAGGTCGCCCGCTTCTTCGACGGCTTCATTATCGACGGCGACGTCGATGTGGGTAGCGAATTTACTGCCGTATTTAGCCTTGCAGTAGAAGCCGAAGAGGACGCCCAGGACGGACCAGCCCAGGACCATGCCCCATTCCTGGGGAACCAGGGTAGCGCCGGAGCCGGGGATCATGTACATGACGACCATGAAGCCCGACATGAGGATGGCCATGACGCCGACCAGTTTATAATGGCTGACCTTGTAGGGACGGGCCATTTCCGGAGCCTTTTTGCGCAGGATGACGAAGGAAATGGCGACCATGCAGTAGGCGACGCAGCAGCCGAAGTTACCGGCATCGACGACCCAGACCAGCATCTTCTTGCCGAAGAAGGGCGCGATGATGGACAAGAGGCCAATGAGCAGGAGCGCGTTGATCGGCGTCTTATATTTGTCGTGCAATTTCGCAAAGACATGCGGAATCATGTACGATTCAGCCATGGAATACATGGCGCGGCTTCCGCCGATGAGGAAGGAGTTCCAACTGGTGATGATACCGCAGAGACCGCCGATGATGAGGACCTTGGCCATGATGGAGCTGCCAAAGGCGACAGCCATGGCATCGGCCGTGACCAGGCCGCCGACGCCTTTCATGGCAACGGCGATTTCCGAATTATTCATGACATAGCCGACACCGAAGATGATGAGGGCATAGAAGAGTACAGCCAGGACGATGGACAAAATCAGGATACGGCCGATTTTCTGCAAGGATACGGAAATTTCTTCCGCTGCCTGAGGAATGACGTCGAAGCCGATGAAATAGAACGGCGTCATGACAGCCACGGCCAAAGTCCCTTTGACCATATCCGTCGTCGTAGCCCCCATGAAGAGCTGACCTTCCAGGTTGGCCGTCGTCCCGGTCAGGGCCGATGCGGCGATGAGCAGGATACCGACGCCGCCGATGATGACCGTCAGGATGGTCTGCAAAATAGCTGCCGTCTTGGTCCCGACGATGTTGATGGCTGTAATGAAGACAGAAACCAGGATAGCCACAGCCAGCCAGGAAGCGTAAATATCGAAGCCGGCAACGGTATAGAGATAACCCGTCAGGAAATCAGGATAAATATAAGCGACGATCGTCGGCAGGGCGCAGGCTTCAAAGCAGACGACGCTGACATAGCCGAGGACGATCATCCACGTACAAATAAAAGAACCAATGGGCCCCATGGCCTTATAACTGAAGACGTGTTCGCCACCGCACTGCGGCATGGCCGACGTCAGTTCGGCATAGGTCAGCCCTACGAAGAAGACCATGATGCCGCCAATGACGAAGCCCAGCATAGCGCCGAGGACGCCGCCTTCCATGATCCAGTCGCCTGTCGATACGACCCAGCCCCAGCCGATCATGGCCCCGAAGGCGATGACCAGGACGTCCCAGGCACTCAGGACTTTATCAAAATCAGACTTTTTTGTAGCCATCTTTCATACCCCCTCAAGTCTCTTCAAAACACATTTCGACGAAGGATTTGATGAATTTCGCCGTCTTTTCCCAACCCAGGACGCTGCTGTCGACCAGCAGGTGGCGGTTGTGACGGTCGCCGCGATAAGTGCCGGTGATGTATTTATACCGGCGATGGAGGGCATTGTCATAATCCCGGATGACTTCTGCCGCATGGCGTTCGGATAAATTCATCTTTTCCATGATGGTCTTGATGCGTACTTCCGTCGGTGCATAGACGAAGACGTTGACGACATCATCCTGCCCCTTCAGGATATAGTCGCTGCACCGGCCGATGATGACGCACGATGTTTTGGCCATCTTGCGGATGACATCGAACTGCGTGTAAATGACTTTATTCGACAGATTCGCATAGCGCGTCCCCAACGACGTTTCAATGCCGTACGGAACGAAATTCTTATTATCTGCTTCTTCTACGAGATGTTTTTCTACGCCGATTTTTTCCACGACTTTATCTACGAGATCCCGGTCGTAGTATTCGATTCCCAGCGACTTGGCCAGCATCTTGCCGATTTCCGGTCCGCCGCTGCCGAATTCACATCCCACAGTGATGACGAAATGTTTCATTTCGTTTCCCCCTTTTTTAAGAAAAGGTGCCTGCCAACCCCTCAATTCTGGCAGACACCTTCTCATACCCCTCAGTTACGTGTACTTATTTTGCCAATTCTTCGACCGATTCCTTGATGATGGCAATGGCCTTGTCGACGTGTTCCTTCTGGAGGATCAGCGGCGGTACCAGGCGCAGGACGTGTTCGCCGATAGCTGTCGACAGCATGTGTTTGTCGAAGCATTTATGCTTCAAGTCGACGCTGTTGATCTTGTCGTCGAATTCAAGCCCCAGGAAGCAGCCCTGGCCGCGGGCTTCCTTCAGATGCGGCAGTTTTTCGCGGGCCTGTTCCAGGAAGTATGCCCCCATCTTCTTGGCATTGCCGGCCAGGTCTTTGTCCAACAGTTCGTTGACTTCGGCCAACGCAGCGGCGCAGCAGACCGGATGGCCGCCGAAGGTGCTGCCGTGGGAACCCATGGTGAAGGCTTTGGAAACGTCTTCGCGGGCGCAGATGGCTGCGATCGGCATGCCGCCGCCAAGGGCTTTTGCCATGGAAACGATATCCGGTTTGATGCCGTAGTTCATGTAGGACATGACAGCACCGGTGCGGCACCAGCCGCTCTGTACTTCGTCCAGGAGGAGGAGCAGGCCTTTTTCATCGCACAGTTTGCGCAGGCCTGTGAGGAATTCTTTCGTTGCCGGATGGACACCGCCTTCGCCCTGTACCGGTTCGACCATGATGCCGATGGTGTTTTCCGTGATGGCGTCTTCAAAGGCTTTCAAATTGTTGAATTCAGCATATTTGAAGCCCGGTGTCATGGCGCCGAAACCGATCTGGCAGGCATTGTCCGGCTGGCCCGTAGCACTCATGGAACCAAAGGTACGGCCGTGGAAGGATTCTTTTGCCGTAATGATTTCGTATTTGTTGGGACCAAAGTGTTCGACGCCGTATTTACGGGCCATCTTGATCATGGCTTCGTTGGCTTCTGCACCGGAGTTCTGGAAGAAAATCTTGTCCATGCCGATGGTCGTGCAGATTTTTTCAGCCAGCAGGGCCTGCGGGACCGTGTACGGATAGTTGAAGGTCTGCATGATGTCCATGCACTGGTCGATGACGGCCAGGACGACTTTATCGTTACAGCTGCCGGCACTGTTGACGGCGATACCAGCGTAGAAATCGAGGTACGGCGTGCCGTTTTCATCGTAGACGTACATGCCCTTGCCGCGTTCAGCGATCATGTCGAAGCGTTCGTACGTTTCGATCATGTACTTGTCTACTTTGGCTTTGATTTCTTCTTTGGTCAATCCTACATCGCGTAATCTCATTCGTAACTCCCCCTAAACTGATGATTTTATAAAGAAATGATAACTAACAAAGAATTCCCCAAACAAAAACAGAGGCAAGGAAAGCTGATGTTCCATCAGGCTCCCTTGCCTCTTGTCTCCGTTATTTTCTTTGTTGAATATAGTGTAATACTTTACACTTTCTTTGTCAATATGTTATTTGCTTTTATTTTTATAAATCTGTGTTATTTTAACTTTCTAATTTTAAAGACAATCTTTGAGAAGGCATTTACAATTTGACCGTCTTCAGTTCACTCGACGGCAGGGTCGCTTCCCTGACTTCCGTATCCATGGCGACGTCGATATGGGTAGCGAAGCGTTCGCCGTATTTGGCCTTGCAGTATACGCCGAAGATGACGCCCAGCAGGGACCAGCCGGCTACCATGCCCCATTCCTGCGGAGCCAGGGCGGCACCGGAACCGGGGACGATGTACATGACGACCATGAAGGCCGACATGAGGACAGCCATGGCACCGACGAATTTATAGTGGCGTACCTTATAGGGACGGACCATGTCCGGCGCCTTCTTGCGCAGGATCAGGAAAGAAATGGAAACCATGCAGTAAGCCATGCAGCAGCCGAAGTTGCCGGCATCGACGACCCAGACCAGCATCTTGCGGCCGAAGAACAGGGCGGCAATGGACAAGACGCCGATGAGCAGGAGCGCGTTGACCGGTGTCTTATATTTGTCGTGCAATTTAGCAAAAGTATGAGGAATCATGTACGATTCAGCCATGGAATACATGGCACGGCTGCCACCGATGAGGAAGGAGTTCCAGCTGGTGACGACGCCGCAGATACCGCCGATGATGAGGACTTTGGCCATCATGGAACTGCCAAAGGCGACAGCCATGGCATCGGCCGTGACCAGGCTGCCGACGCCTTTCATAGCCAGGGCTATTTCACTCTGGTTGAGGATATAGCCGACACCGAAGATGATGAGAGCATAGAACAATACGGCCAGGACGATGGACAAAATCAGGATACGGCCGATTTTCTGCAAGGATACGGAAATTTCTTCGGCTGCCTGCGGGATGACGTCGAAGCCGATGAAATAGAACGGCGTCATGACGGCGATAGCCAGGGTACCCTTGGCCATTTCCGACGTCGTAGCGCCCATGAAGAGCTGGCCGTCCAGGTTGGCCGTCGAACCGGTCAGGACCGAAGCAGCCACAAAGACGATGCCGACGCCGCCGATGATGGCCGTCAGGATGGTCTGCAGGCGGGCAGCCGTCTTGGCACCGATGATGTTGATGGCCGTAATGGCGACAGCGATGATGACGGCCGCAGCCAGCCAGGTCGCATAGATGTCGAAGCCGCCGATGGTGTACAAGTAACCCATGAGGAAATCCGGGAACAAGTAGACGAGGATCGTCGGCAAAGCGCAAGCTTCAAAACAGACGACGCTGACATAGCCGAGGACGATCATCCACGTGCATATGAAGGAACCGATGGGCCCCATGGCCTTATAACTGAAGATGTGTTCGCCGCCGCACTGCGGCATAGCCGATGTCAATTCGGCATAAGTAAGACCGACAAAGAAAATCATGACGCCGCCGATGGCGAACCCCAGCATGGCGCCGAGGACACCGCCGCCGGTGATCCAATCCCCTGTCGATACGACCCAGGCCCAGCCAATCATTGCCCCGAAGGCGATGACCAGGACGTCCCAGGCATTGAGTACTTTGTCAAAACTAGACTTTTTCGCTGCCATATGGCACTCCCCCTTTATAACACAGATGACTTTACAAAATAAAAAAAGCAGAAGCACAGTGTCTGATGGCACCGTTGCCTCTGCTTTATTTATTTTTTCGATGTGTAAAGTATAATACTTTATTATTTTTGTTATGTCAATATAATATTTAAAATAAAGTATTAAGTTGTGTTGCCATATTTTTAATTTTTACTTCCGGTATAAACCCATGGCCTTGGCGGCTTTTTCGTAAGTGACGCTGGCCTTTGCGTGTGCCTTGGCAGCGCCCTTGTCGAGGATGGCGTCCAGTTCGGGGTCGCCGACGAGCTGGCGGTAACGCTGCTGGATCGGTTCCAGCGTCGAAATGATGGCATCGGCCACGTCTTTCTTGAAGGCGCCGTAGCCCTTGCCAGCGTAGGCCGCTTCGACCTGTTCGTGGGTCTGGTCGGTCAGGGCCGAGAAGATTTCAATGAGGTTGGAAATGCCCGGCTTGTTTTCCTTATCGTAATGGACGGAGTTTTCACTGTCCGTCTGGGCCCGCTTGATTTTCTTTTCGATGGCTTTCGGTTCGTCCAGGAGGTAAATCGTCGCCGTCGTGTTGTCGTCGGATTTACTCATCTTCTTGGTCGGTTCCTGGAGGCTCATGACACGCGTGCCGTCCTGGCCGAGGTAGATATCGGGAATGGTGAAGACTTCGCCGTAGAGGCGGTTGAAGCGCTGGGCCAGGTTGCGGGTGATTTCCATATGCTGCTTCTGGTCGTCGCCGACGGGGACGAAGTTGGTCTGGTACAAGAGAATGTCCGCAGCCATGAGTGGCGGATAGGTCAACAGGCCGGCCGGGATGGAATCGCCCCGTTTGGAAGCCTTGTCCTTATACTGGGTCATGCGTTCCAATTCGCCGACATAGGACAAAGTAATCATCATCCAGCCCAGGAGTGCGTGTTCCGGGACTTCCGACTGGACGAAGAGCGTCGATTTTTCCGGATCCAGACCGGAAGCCAGGTAGATGGCGGCCAGTTTCCGCGTACGTTCATGCAAAAGCTGCGGATCCTGAGGGACCGTGATGGCATGCTGGTTGACGACGCAGTAATAACATTCGTTGCCGTCCTGGATCTTCGAGAAATTGCGCAGTGCGCCTAAATAGTTGCCTAAAGTCAAGTTGCCGCTCGGCTGAATGCCAGAAAAAATAATAGACATGATGGATTCCTCCCTAGTTCAATAAAAAAATCCTTCCATCCCTCACATTAGGGACGAAAGGAAAGTCATTTCCGCGGTACCACCCTGGTTGGCAAAACTGCCCGGCTCATATGCACACGTAGATGCATTCTTTCCTGGTAACGGTGAAAGTTCCGGCAGGACCTACTCGCGTTCAGCCTGCATCTCCCGGGCCCATTCCCGCTCATGGCCTCTTCGCCGGACTTCCACTGCCACCGGCTCGCTGTCAAGGGTATCATGACGGTACTTGCTCCCGTTCATGGACGTTCTCTATCACTTTTGATGCATTTATCTTATATCGAAGCGAAGGCCTTGTCAAGTTTTTCTTTTTTGCTTGACTTGGAGTTGACTCCATGTCTTATAATGACTTATATCAAAAAAAACAGGAGGAATTCTATGAAAGCCAAATATAAAAAAATCATCGCCTTTTCCCTGGCCGCTGCCGTCATCGCCGCCGTCAGTGCCTATACCTGGCTGCCGGGTACGAAGACCGTCGCCAGACAGGGCGTCAAGGCCACCAAAGCCGCGGCGGCCCACTACCTGTCGACGGCATCCGTCGACGCTTCCAACATCCGCCAGGTCATCACAGCCGACAGCACGACGTCGCGGACCTTCATGTGGCAGTCGGACTACGCCGAAGAGAATCCTGTCGTCGAATACCGCCAAGCCGGCGACGACGATTCCCTCATACAGCTCCCCGCTTCCAGTGACGCCTTCAGCGACGATGGCGTGACGACGTATATCCACACGGCGGCCGTCAGCGATCTAAAACCGGGTACGGCCTATGAATACCGCGTCGGTGCCGGCGACAAACGCAGTGACTGGCAGTCCTTCCATACGGCCCAGGGCCATGACTTCAAGGCCCTCATCTTCCCGGATTCCCAGTCCAGCGACTACAGCGTCTGGGCCGCCACGGCCCAGCCTGCCTGGCAGCGCAACCAGGACGCCCAGTTCTTCATCAACATGGGCGACCTCGTCGATAACGGCCAGGACCATTACCAGTGGAACGCCTGGTTCGACGTCGTCGGCGACATGATCGCCCGCATCCCCGTCGTCCCCCTCCTGGGCAACCACGAAACGTATGACAAGGACTGGAAAGTCCGCATGCCCGAAGCCTACCTGCACCTCTTCGCCCTGCCTCGTATCGACAGGGAAAAATACCAGAACCAGTTCTACTCCTTCGACTACGGTGACGTCCACTTCGTCGTCCTCAACACGCAGTCTCCAGGAACTGGCTGACTTCGAGCCCAGCCTCGACGAAGACGAAGTGGCCTGGTTCAAGGAAGACATGGCCAAGACGACGAAGAAATGGAAAATCGTCCTCATGCACAAGGACCCGCTCCAGTACGGCTTCGCCAACCGGCCCCAGCCCCGAGAAGAAGGCTTCTCGCCCGAAGGCCGGCTGTGGATGCCCCTCTTCGACCAGTACGGCGTCGATGCCGTCCTCTCGGCCCATCTCCACACCTACCGCGACCGGGGCCATATCAGGAACTTCCAGCGCGATGAATCGGGCCCGCTGTACCTCATCACCGGCGTCGCCGGCAACGTCCAGTATCCGGGATTGTGGAAACAGCACAGCCTCGACGAATACGTCGCACCCCAGCCGGAAACGGACAATTACATGACCCTGGAAGCGACGGACGACAGCCTGACCTTCCGCAGCTTCCTGCCCGACGGCCAACTCTTGGAGGAAAAAAGTATTTCCTCGCACAAATGAAAAAAAGTATGATATAATAGATGCAATCCGGAAGTTCCTTCAAAACGGTACGGATACGAATTGACAAGGAGGAATAAAAATAATGGCACAGATTACAAAAGACACGGGTATCATTGAAGCCGTTCAGAAATATCCGCAGATCATTGAAATCTTCCAGCAGTACGGCCTCGGCTGCATTGGCTGCATGGCTGCTCACTTTGAAACCATCGGCCAGGGCGCTGGTGCCCACGGCATCGACGTCGACGCACTCATTGCTGACCTCAATGACTGCATCGCTGAAAGCGGGAAATAAGGTAGAAAAAAGCGTTGTCCTGACGGACAACGCTTTTTTAGTGGCTCGTGGCTAGCGGCTCCCCTTATAGGGGAGCTGGCCGCCGAAGGCGGTCTGAGAGGTTGCTTTTGACCAAGAAAAAGGACCCTCGCATGATGACGAATACCGTCATGCGAGGGTCCTTTTGCGGCCGGCGGACTGCATTATTCATTATAATCCGTGGCGGGCGCCCCACGTGGCGCCCCTACATGCGAACGGCGGCCTGCATTATTCGTCATAATCCGTGGCGCCCTACACGCGGACCGCGGACTGCGAACTGCGGACTGCGGAACGCCCAAGGGGCGTTCCTACCCTTGATGGCTGACTTCGTGGCCGCCACCCAGGTGTTCCGGATAGCCGCGCTGAGCAAAGTCGGCAGCTGCCGTGAAGAGGATGTCTGTCGACGAGTTGAGGGCCGTTTCGGTCGAGTCCTGGAGGACGCCGATGATGAAGCCGACGCCGACGACCTGCATGGCGATATCATTGGAGATACCGAAGAGGCTGCAGGCCATGGGGATCAGCAGCAGCGAGCCGCCGGCAACGCCGGAAGCACCGCAGGCGCCGATGGCCGAAAGGACGCTGAGCAAGAGGGCCGTCGGGAAGTCGACGGAAATGCCCAGGGTGTGGACGGCAGCCAGGGTCATGATGGAAATGGTGATGGCTGCGCCGGACATGTTGATGGTCGCACCGAGCGGAATGGTGACCGTATACGTATCGGGATTGACGCCGAGTTCCTTGGCCAGGGACAGGTTGACCGGGATATTCGCGGCCGAGCTGCGCGTAAAGAAGGCCGTGACGCCAGACGTCTTGACGCATTTCCATACCAGCGGGTACGGATTGCGGTGGATCTTGGCGTAGACGATGATCGGGTTGATGACGAAGGCGAAGAGCAGCATCGACCCTAAGAGAAGACAGAGCAATTTAGCATAGCCGATGAGGGCACCGATGCCGTTGGACGAAACGGAGTCGGCGACGAGGCCCATGATGCCGAGCGGAGCCAGGCGGATGATCCACTGGACGCAGGTCGTGACAGCGTCGGCACAGTCATCGAGGACGGCTTTCGACGATTCGGAGACGCGGCGGACGGCAACGCCGAACAGGCAGGCCCAGCCGAGGATACCGATGTAGTTGCCCGTCATCAGGGCGTGGACCGGGTTGTCGACGATGTTCTTGAGGATCGTCGTCAAGACTTCGGCAATGCCTTCCGGTGCCTTATTGCTGGCAGCCGATACGTCGAGCTGCAGCGTCAGGGGGAAGACGAAACTGATCATGACGGCAAAGAAAGCCGCTAAAAAAGTACCGATGAGATACAGGATGATGACATCTTTGATATTCGATTCGTGGTCTTCCTGTTTGCGGCTCAGTGCAGCGGCGACCAGGACGAAGACCAGTACCGGGGCGATGCCCTTCAAGGCCCCGACGAAGATGACGCCGAGCAAGGCCAGTTCCTTCCCTGCTGCCGGGAAAGCCATAGCCACGGCGATACCGATGACCAAGCCGATGATGATCTGCTTGATCAGGCTGATGCGGTTCAATGCATTCCATAAACTATGCATAAATAAAACCTCCTACCCTAATTCCATGTTACAAATGTATAATGTATGAATACACTTGTTTATTATAAAGCAAAAGCCGTAAATTTTCAATAAAAAAAAAGAAATCTCATGTAAAGCTCTTTGTTATCACGTAGGTTTTCTTTGCCTTTGATGTATGATGTTTGACGAAAGGCTCTCCTCATAGGAGAGCTGGCCGCCAAAGGCGGTCTGAGAGGTTGATTTCTCAGCATTTGTAGTTTTTAGTGGATAGCACTAAATTTAAAACCATCCGCTAACTGCTAGCCGCTGACTGCTAAAAAAAGGGGCTGTCGCACGTGTGACAGTCCCTTTTTTCATATATCAAACTTTTATTCACTTAATACGGCAGCGCAGCGGGCGCAGAGGGTCGGATGGTTCGGATCCGAGCCGACAGTGTCGCTGTGGATCCAGCAGCGTTCGCATTTTTCAGCTGTCGACGGAGCGACGACGACTTTCATGTCGCCGTGGTCTTCACCGGCAACGGCTTCAGCCGGGGCTTCGCCTTTGACCAGTTTGGCTTCGCTGACGATGAGCAGCGTGGCCAGCTGATCCTGCCACTGGCTGAGGAAATCGTAGTCTTCGCCATCGGCATAGATGGTGACGGCTGCGTCCAGGGCATGGCCGATCTTGTGTTCCTTACGGGCGCCTTCGAGGACACGCGTCAAATCGCGGCGGTACGACAGGAACTGAGCCCAGCGGGCATCGAGGTCAGCGTCGAGATATTCTTTGTGAGCCTTGGGCCAATCGGTGAGCAGGACACTTTCTTCCTTGCCTTCGACAGCGGGCATGTTCTGCCATACTTCTTCGGCCGTGAAGGACAGGACCGGTGCGACGATCTTGACCAGCGTATCGAGGATGATGTACATAGCCGACTGGGCGCTGCGGCGGATATGGGAATCAGCCTTTTCCGTGTACAGGCGGTCTTTGATGACATCCAGGTACATGGCGCTCAAATCGACGGTGCAGAAGTTGTGGATAGCGTGGTACATGACGTGGAACTGGTAGTTTTCATAAGCGTCGGTGACTTCTTCGAAGACCTGTTCCAGGCGCAGGAGAGCCCATTTATCGAGGTCCGTCATGTCCTGGTAGGCGATCATATCCTTCGCCGGATCGAAGTCGGCCAGGTTGCCCAGGAGGTAACGGAAGGTGTTGCGGATCTTGCGGTAGACGTCGGAGAGCTGTTTCAAGATCTTCGGCGACAAGCGGATATCGCCCTGGTAGTCAGCCGACGATACCCACAGGCGCAGGACGTCAGCGCCGTATTTTTCGATGACTTCCTGGGGAGCGACGGTGTTGCCGACGGATTTACTCATCTTGCGGCCTTCGCCGTCGACCGTGAAGCCGTGGGTCAGGACCGATTTGTACGGAGCATAGCCGTTGACGGCAACCGACGTGAGCAGGGAGCTGTTGAACCAGCCGCGATGCTGGTCCGAGCCTTCCAGGTACATTTCGCAGGGATAATCGAGGTCCGGGTCATTTTTCAGTACGCCCTGATGGGTGCAGCCGCTGTCGAACCAGACGTCCATGATATCCGATTCCTTGCGGAAGTGCGTGCCGCCGCAGTGCGGGCATTTATAGCCTTCCGGCATGAGTTCCTTGACGTCGTGCATCCACCACGTATCGGAGCCTTCTTTGGCGAACATCTTCTGCAAGTGAGCGATGGTTTCATCGTTGATGATGTGTTCGCCGCAGTCTTCGCAGTAGAAGATAGGAATCGGCACGCCCCAGACACGCTGACGGGAAATGCACCAGTCACCGCGGTCGTGGATCATATTGTAAATGCGGTCATGGCCCCAGGACGGAATCCATTTGACCGTGTCGATGGCATCGAGGGCTTTCTGGCGGAAGCCGTCGACCGAAGCGAACCACTGTTCCGTAGCGCGGTAGATGATCGGTTCCTTGCAGCGCCAGCAGTGCGGATACTGATGGCGGAACGTGCTCTTGGCAAAGAGGGCGCCCAGTTCAGCCAGTTTCTTGATGACCGGTACGTTCGTATCGAAGACGAACTGGCCTTCAAAGCCGGGGACCTTGTCGGTGTAACGGCCCGTGCCGTCGACCGTGCCCAGCGGCTTGAGGCCCCAGGCAGCGTATTTCTTGCAGACATCAAAGTCGTCCTGGCCATGGTCCGGAGCGGTATGGACGAGGCCGGTACCAGCTTCGAGAGTGACGTGGTCGCCGAGGATGATGGGGACTTTACGGTCATAGAAGGGATGCTTGAAGACCAGGCCTTCGAGCTGTTTGCCCGTCATGACGTCGGGCAGGACTTCGTAGTCGTCGACTTTGCCGGCTTTCATGGTCGGTTCGACCAGGTCTTTGGCCATGAGCAGGTATTCGTCGCCGATGCGTACCCAGACGTATTCAAAGTTTTCGTTGGCACTGATGGCGACGTTGCAGGGAATGGTCCACGGCGTCGTCGTCCAGATGAGGGCGAAGACTTTGTCCGGATCGGCACCTTTCGGCATATGGCAGCTGAGGTCGACGGACTTGAATTTGACGTAAATGGAGAAGGATTTATCATCCTTGTATTCGATTTCAGCTTCAGCCAGGGCCGTTTCGCAGTGCGGGCACCAGTAAACGGTCTTCAGGCCTTTGTAGATGTAGCCTTTCTTGGCCATTTCCCCGAAGACGCCGATCTGAGCGACTTCGACGGGCTTGCGCAGCGTCAGGTACGGATGGTCCCAGTCACCGAGGACGCCGAGGCGGATGAAGTCTTTCTTCTGTTCTTCCACGCGGGCCAGGGCGTAGTCACGGCATTTGGCACGCAAGTCGAGGGGGGCCATTTCGTGGCGGTTCAGGCCCGTATCTTTGATGACGGCGTGTTCGATAGGCAGGCCGTGCGTATCCCAACCGGGAACGTATTTCGTATAGCAGCCCTGCTGGGTCTTATATTTGAGGATAATGTCTTTTAATACTTTATTCAATGCATGGCCGATGTGGATCTTGCCATTGGCATACGGAGGACCGTCGTGAAGAATGAACTTGGGCGCACCGTCCCGTTTCTTCAAGCGTTTTTCATAAATCTTGTTGTCCTGCCAGAATTTCAAAAAGTCCGGTTCCCGTTTCGGCAAGTTGCCGCGCATGGGGAAATCGGTCTGAGGCAGATGTAAAGTCTTACCGTAATCCATTGTGTTTCCTCCTCTGAATCTGTGAAAAAAAATAACGTCTCCGTCCCAAAAAGGGACGAAGACGTAATCACCGTGGTACCACCCTATTGACTGCCGGAGCAGCCACTTTGACGCGCAATAACGACGCGACCCGGCAGCTGGTTCGCAGCTGCAGCTCCCAAGTGATCCGCCAGCATGCGGCCTTTTCCGGGCTCACACTATCCCCGGTTCGCTGAAAAGGCACAGGCGACACTGGCCGTCTTGTTCATCGCTTTTCATTTTTTATGACAATTACTTGTACATAGACGTATTGTAAAGGCTTCTCCCCCATTTGTCAAGAGGCTTACTTCCAATACTGGACCGTACTTTCATCAATACCGATGGAAGCCGCCTTGAAGACAGGGTTCCTGCCTTCCTTCTTCTGCTGCTGATAGTCGCGCATGGCCTTGACGGCCGTGTTGCCCAGGATGAAGCAGGCCGGGATGTTGATGAAGCACATGACGGCCATGAGGATATCGGCAATATCCCAGACAGCGGCCATGGACATGCCGGCGCCGACGAAGACGACGAGGACGCAGACAATGCGGAAAGTATTGACGAAGCCGTGGGACGGCGCGCCCTTGTGGATGAAGCGGATGCAGTTATCGACATAGAACAAGTTGCCGATGAGCGTGGAAAAACCGAAGAGCAGCATGCAGATCGTAATCAGGAGCGGACCGAAGCCGCCGAAGACGGCCGTAGCTGCATTCTGGACGTAAGCCGCACCGGCTACTTCCTTAGTGATGGGCACGCCCGAGAAGAGGCCCATGAAAGCCGTAGCACTGCAGACCAGGAGGGTATCGATGAAGACCGACAGCATCTGGACCAGGCCCTGTTTGACCGGATGGCTGACATCGGCTGCGGCTGCTGCATTCGGTGCCGAACCGATACCGGCTTCGTTGGAATAGAGGCCGCGCTTGATACCGTAGACCATGCAGGAGCCGGACACGCCGCCGAGGATGGACTGGAAGTCGAAGGCATCGGCGAAGATCATGGCGAAGACCTGCGGCAGGCTGGTAATGTGGAAGACGATGACGATGAGCGCTGCCAGGATATAGATGCCGCCCATGAGCGGAACCAGGACCGATGTGACCTTGATGATGCGCTGGCCGCCACCGATGAGGCAGTAGGCGACGAGAGCCGCAAAAATGGCGCCGATGATCCACGGCGTCGTCGTCGGGTCGTAGAAGCTGTAGACCAGGAACGTCGACTGCATGTTGAACGAGCAGAGCAGGTTGAAGCCGCCGGCATAAGTCACGATCAGGGAAAAGGCGAAGAGGACGCCGAGCCAGCGCTTGTGCATGGCCGTTTCAATGTAGTAGGCCGGACCGCCGTAGCTGTGGCCCAGGGGATTGCGGCGCTTGTAAATCTGGGCCAGCGTGCTTTCAATGAAGGCCGTAGCCCCGCCGATGATGGCCAGAAGCCACATCCAGAAAACGGCACCGGGACCGCCCAGGCAGATTGCCGTCGAGACGCCGATGATATTGCCCGTACCGACACGGGACGCCGTCGAAACCATGAGGGCCTGGAAAGACGATACTTTCCCGGCTTCCGTCGGTTTTTCCATGACGACGCGGATACTTTCCGGGAACAGGCGCAGCTGGACACAGCGCGTCTTCCAGGAAAAAATAAGGCCGGCTGCAATGAGGATGACCATTAAGATAGGATAATAAAGGACATCATCGAGGTAGTTCAGGACAGCCATAATCATAGAATCACATCCTTACCATAAAAATAAAAATATAAATAAAAATTAAAAAAAGTCCTATAAAAAGGATACGGTATGATGTGATAATCTGTCAATAGGCTATGGATGGTTTGTATCAGGCCGTTCCTATCTTCCCGGCCCTGTAGTATAATGAAACAGAAAGGCAGGGATTTACATGACAGCTATTGAACAAGTAATACAGAAGGCTATCGCCTTCGACCACGGCGATGCCCGGCGCATCCATCATTTCCTCAAGGTCTACGCCTATGCCGACACCATCGGCCGCCTGGAAGGACTGCCCGAAGACCAGCAGGACATCCTGCGCACGGCTGCCGTCCTCCACGACATCGGCATCCACGCAGCCGAAGAAAAATACGGTTCCTCGTCGGGCAAATATCAGGAAATCGAAGGACCCGCCCCGGCCAGGGCTATCCTGGAAGAACTCGGTGCTGACGAAAAGCTCATCGACCGGGTCTGCTTCCTCATCGCCCACCATCACACCTACGACGGTGTCGACGGACTGGACTACCAGATACTCCTGGAAGCCGATTTCCTGGTCAACGCCTACGAAGACCAGCTGAAACCGGAAGCCATTGCCACCTTCCGCGACAAGGTATTCCGCACCCCGTCGGGCCTGCAGTTATTGAAAGACACCTACAATGTATGAAAGGGGTAATTACGATGACAAATATTGAAAAATTCGTCGACATGGTAAAAAATTCCGATAACATCGTCTTCTTCGGCGGCGCCGGCGTATCGACGGAAAGCGGCATCCCCGATTTCCGCAGCACCGACGGCCTGTATAACCAGCACTATAAATACCCGCCCGAAACGATCCTCAGCCACTCCTTCTTCATGGACAACACGGAAGAATTCTACCGCTTCTACCGCGACAAGATGCTGGCCCTCGACGCCCAGCCCAACATGGCCCACATCAAGCTGGCCGAACTGGAAAAAGCCGGCAAATTGAAAGCCATCGTCACCCAGAACATCGACGGCCTGCACCAGAAAGCGGGCAGTAAGAATGTCCTGGAACTGCACGGCAGCGTCCACCGCAACTTCTGCATGCACTGCAACAAATTCTTCGACGCCGAATACATGAAGAATTCCACAGGCATCCCCAAGTGCGACGCCTGCGGCGGCACCATCAAGCCCGACGTCGTCCTCTATGAAGAAGGCCTGGACAACGACGTCATCGAACAGTCCCTGTACTACATCAGCCACGCCGACATGCTCATCATCGGCGGCACGAGCCTCGTCGTCTACCCCGCTGCCGGCCTGGTCCGCTACTACCGCGGCCATAAACTGGTCCTCATCAACAAGTCGAGCACCGACATGGACAGCGCCGCCGACCTGGTCCTCCACGACCCGATTGGCGAAGTCTTCAGTCACGTAAAATTATAAAGAAAAGGTAAACTTCCTTCTCATTTGACACACAGTCATAACACATCGTAGTATACTAGAGGCAGTGTATAATTTTATGCACTTTTCTGCATACGCAAAAAGAATGAGAAGAAAGAAGGTCTTTTATTCGTGAAGAAACAAGTAGTCTGTACCCTGGCAGCCGCTTCTGACGAAGGCAATAATCCCTATGTCGATTTGGCCAAAGTGGACTACAACTTCGGCAGCAAGAACTGGGAACTCAGCGTCGGCCGCAATGACGTCTACCGCATCGGCCGCGACGCCTACGGCCTGCAGTACTTCGATGCCCTCGACGGCGCCGAACTGCGCTATCACAACGATAACTTGGCCATCACCACAGGCTACGGCAAATTCAAAGACGGCAAGAAACCCGGTGTCGATACAGTGAAGCCGATTTCCGACGCCGCCCATTCGGATCACTTCAGTACGGATGGCCTGAAGACGGGCTACGGTGAAATCGACGCCTTCTTCGGCGGCGGCAAGGCCGCCCGTTCCGAAGCCGGTTTCTACTACAACCGCCTTCATCAGTCCAACCACAGTTCGGGTGAAGACTATTTTGCCAAATATATCGCCGGCTACTTCGTCCGCGGCAACTACGGCAAATAGAGCGCCCTGGCCAACTACGAACACATCGGCTTCAACGCAGGTGTCAAAAACGTCGACGGCCAGGACTACGGCGACGCCTGGATGGGCACCCTCCAGTACGGCAAAGCCGACTTCCACACGCCCGGCAGCTGGGATGCCTGGCTGGAATACCTCGACCTCGACGACGGCTCCTTCATGGGCGGCAACCCCTTCACGTGGCGCTTCTCCAGCGACATGGACAACCAGCGCAGCTGGGGCATCGGTGCCGACTACATCGTCGCCAAGAACCTGAAATTCAGCGTCATGCAGTCCTTCGCCAGCCAGGCCAAGACCGGCAGCCCGGACCCCCACGAAATGACCCGCATCCACTTCCAGATGCTGTTCTAGTAGGGGCTTGCACGTGGCAAACCCGCCCCAGAATATGAGCGATTTTCCAACTCGGGGAGAGCGTTTCCAAATGCCCAGCGGGTCGCCCACGCGGCGACCCCTACCGCACAATCTACTATTCCCCTTTTTCCACTAGTTCTCGTTCATATATTATCCGGTCTTCCTCGGTAAAAACGTTGAAGACGACTTCTATCGGCTCATGTTGCCGCAGCCACTGCGATACGGTGGTTACGACAAGGTGGGCTGCTTCTTTTTTAGGAGATCCAGGAATACTTAGGCCCCGACGACGCTGATGCGCTGATTGATGTGATGGCCCTTTTCGATTTCATCGACCATGGCGATGGCGTAGTCAGCATAGGAAATATTACATGAAAAAAGGAGCTGTCGTACGAAGACAGCTCCTTTTTCTGTAGGGGCGGGCCGCCTGTCAAGAATAACATCGTTTACATTTTGTGCAAGGACATCCTTTACACTTTATGCAAGCACATCGTTTACAAATTTCTTCTTATTGAAGCTTTAATTTTCCTTCTAACGAGGATCGTTGTGAATCAGATAAGCCCGTTTCATCAGGAATACTTGCTTATTTACGTCAATCTTCCCGATGATGAWTD
>NZ_APHY01000037.1 GCF_000417505.1 Megasphaera sp. NM10 | reverse complement strand
CTCATTAAGTTGTATAATATYASCAGACATGGTCTATTGCCTCCTTACGAATTTTGTGTGGTAACTTAATTGTACTAGCGGCAATAGACTATGTCTATTTTTTATGAAATTGAATTTGCGAAATATATTTTACCTTATCATTTTTTGCGGTACAATGAGGGCGATTGTTTTTTGGGATGGGGTGGCATGTATGGGACGTAGATGGATTCAGGTTGTAGTCGGGTTGCTGGTTATGGGCGTCATCGGTGTAATTTGGTGGCATTCTATGCAGAATGGAGTGGCTTCTCATGCCGAGAGCCGGCGGGTCCTGGCGTGGGTCCTGGCCCGGATACAAGGATCGGCGGTGGCGCCTTATTTGAGTGACGGGCATATCCGGCGCTTGGCGCATTTGACGGAATATACGACATTGGGCGTCGTGTTGAGCAGTTTTTCTGTTTTAATTTCGCGGCGTTCTCATAAAGTTTGGGTGCTCCTGATTGGAATCAGCGTGGCCGCGATTGACGAATATATTCAGCTGTTTTCCGGTGGCCGGACGTCGACCTGGCATGATGTGGTGCTCGACGGTGTCGGTTGTATAATTGGCATTGTTTTAGTCCTGGTCATCCGGGGCGTGAAGCGGGGCGTTCGTGCCATACGAAGATAGGGCCAGTGGCCTGCGTTATTATCAAGTTCGCTCGTATATGATATAATTAATCTTATAATTGAATTATATTAAGGATACATAAGGAAGGTGGTTCGGTGAGTCGTATGGATCGGGATTTTGTGGTATCACAATTTACGCGGTACGTCCAGGGCTTTGACCAGGAGGAAGAAGGCGTCCGGCTGAAGTATGCTCATTCTTTGCGGGTGAGCGGGTTGTGTGAACAGATTGCTTTGAGTCTGGATTTGTTTCAGGATGATGTGGATTTGGCCTGGCTCATCGGCGTCCTCCACGATATCGGCCGCTTTGAGCAGCTGCGGGAGTATCATACGTTCGTCGATTATCGGTCCATGGACCATGCCAAATACGGGGCCCATTACTTGTTTGCTGACGGTCATATCCGCGATTTTCTGGACGATATGAGTCAGGATAATGTGATTTGTATGGCTATTGACCAGCATAATGTCTATCAGCTTCGCCGGGATTTGACGCCGCGACAGCAACTCTTTTGCCAGCTCATCCGCGATGCCGACAAAATCGATATTTTCCGGGTTTATGTCATGTATATGCGCCAAAAGAAGAATATCTGGAACGTCGACTGGTCTGACTTTGAAAACCAGCCTATTTCCGATGTCGTCATGGCTCAGGCCCGCCAGGGGAAACTGGTGCGGACACAGGATAAGAAGACCTTCATGGACTTTTATGTCGGTGCGCTCTGCCTCTATTTTGATTTAGTCTATCCCCGGAGCCAGCAGCTGGCGCGGGAACAGGGCTATCTCGATAGGCTCCTCGATTTCCATTCGCAGAACGCCGATAGTGAAGGAAAATTGGAAGAAATCCGTCGTTTGATTCGCAGGACGGGAACATTGCCTCATCCTTCATTTATTGATACAATATATAAAAATATGTAGTATATATTTGATTGATGACAAAATGAGTATTGTATCCTTAATAGTAGGGGGCTTAAAATTATGGAAATATTGATTACTGGCGGTGCTGGGTTCATTGGGTCACACATTTTGGCACAGCTCCAGGGACGGCGCGATATGGATGTCGTCGTGTTTGACAATTTGTCCAGCGGATCCAAAGAACATGTACCGGCTGGGATGGAACTGGTAGAAGGCGACGTCTGCGATGAAGCGGCTGTAGATGCCCTTTTTGCCGACCATCACTTTGATGCCGTCATCCACTTGGCGGCCCAGACGATGGTCCCGACTTCAGTGGAACAGCCTGTCCTCGATTGCCAGATTAATCTGGAAGGCGTCCTCCACGTGCTGGAAGCCTGCCGGATCCATGGCACAGGGCACATCCTTTTTTCGTCCAGTGCCGCTGTCTACGGCGACAACCTCCATATCCCCCTGAAGGAAACGGAACGGCTCGTGCCGACGTCCCCTTATGGTATCACTAAGATGGCGACGGAACATTACCTGCGGGTCTATCACGAATTATATGGTATGGATGCGACGGTTTTCCGCTTTGCCAACGTCTATGGCGAACGGCAGGGCGAAAAGGGCGAAGGCGGCGTCGTCAGTATTTTCTGCAAGCTTTTGTCCCAGCGTCAGGGAATCACGGTTTTCGGCGACGGCAATCAGACCCGCGATTTCGTCTATGCCGGCGATATTGCCCAGGCCATCATCCGGGCGCTGCCGCTCAAAGGCTGTCACACGATGAACGTGTCGACCGGACAGGAAACGAGCATCAACGATTTGATCCGCAGTTTTGAAAAAGCCGTGGGCTATACGGTCCCCGTCCAGTATACGGCACCCAGGACGGGCGATATCCTGCGGTCGGTCCTCAGCAATGAGGCCTTGAAAAGGGATTTAGGTTTTGTGCCGGAAATGGATTTGGAAGAAGGAATCCGTCGGACCTATGACTGGTACCGCAGCCAATGGACGAAGTAAGGCGCTTTTTGCCTTGACAGGCTTCCCAAAACATGACACAATTAATTAGATATGCCTATATACATTTATATACAGGAGGGGTAGCCTATGGCAGATGATCGCATCATTACGGCTTTGGACGTCCATTCATTGGATGATATGAAGAAGCTCGTTGAAACCCTTGGCGATAGTGTTTCTTTTTATAAAGTCGGGATGGAACTCTTTTACAGTGCCGGTCCCGATGCAGTACGGTATTTGAAGGACCAGGGGAAACATGTTTTCCTCGATTTGAAGGTCCACGATATTCCCAATACGGTGGCCCAGAGCATCCGCGCCCTGACCCGTCTCGGCGCCGACCTCATGACGCTGCACGGCACAGGCGGCCGGGCTATGATGGAAGCGGCTGCAGAAGCTGTCCGCGATGAAGCGGCCAAATTGAATATCGAACGGCCGCGCCTGCTGGCTGTAACGGTCCTGACCAGTATCGACGAAGACGCGTGGAAGGAAATCGGCGGCAAGTACAGCATTGCCGAATCGGTCAAGAATCTGGCGAAACTGGCCAAGGAAGCCGGTATCGACGGCACCGTCTCTTCGCCGTATGAAGCTAAAGAAATCCGGGAAATGAATGGTCCCGATTTCCTCATCGTCACGCCGGGCATCCGTCCGACGTTTGCCGTAGCCAATGACCAGAAGCGGTTCACGACGCCGTCTCAGGCTTTGCGCGACGGGGCATCTCATTTAGTCATCGGCCGTCCGATTACCAAGGCCGCCGATCCTAAGGAAGCAGCCCAAAAGATTTTAGCAGAAATTCAGGGGGTATAATCAATCATGATGACAGAAGCAGAAGTAAGACAGTTGTTAGTAGACACCAAGGCCGTCCTCGAAGGCCATTTCCTCTTGACGTCGGGCCTGCACAGCCCGCTGTACGTTGAAAAGTTCAACGTCCTCCAGCATCCGGAATATACGGAAAAGCTCTGCAAGGAATTGGCAGAACGTTTCAAGGACCAGAACGTCCAGACCGTCATGGGTCCTATGACCGGCGGCATCCTGCTGGCTCATGAAGTCGGCAAGGCACTCGGTACGCGGGCTATCTTCACGGAACGTGAAAAAGGCGTCATGACACTGCGCCGCGGTTTCCATATCGAACCGGGTGAACGCGTCCTCATCGTCGAAGATATCGTCACGACTGGCGGTTCCGTCCAGGAAGTCGTCAATGTCGTCAAGAAAGCCGGCGGCGTCATCGTCGGTGTCGGCCTCCTCGTCGACCGCAGCGGCGGTAAAGCTGAATTCGGCGTACCGAAAGATAAAGTCCAGGCTCTCCTGCATTTGACCGTCCCGACGTACAAACCGGAAGAATGCCCGCTCTGCAAACAGGGCATCCCCATGACTGAACGGGGCAGCCACCATCTGAAATAATCTGGGTCAGGAGATGTTTTGTTCATGGAAATGTTATCGGCCATAGCGCCTTTCTTCGTGGCTGGCCTGATGGGGACGGTGTTCGCCCGTTTTACGGGTATCAATATGAGCATGTGCGTCCTCCTCATGTTCTTGTACATGGGGGCCAAGCCTGTCGAATGTATTGCCGCTATGTTGATGTTTAATGTTTTTACGTATTTTACGGTGTACTCTCAGCTCCATGTCATGAAGATCAAGAGTTTCACCTTTTTCCCCGGCGTGCGCCTGGCCATCCCGATTTTGATTACCATCGCCCTGGCTGCGCTCAATCCTTTCATTGGCATCGTCTTTTTCGTCTTTACCTTCCTCATGGAAATCTTTGCCAAGATTTATAAGGAAATGGATGCCAAGTCGCGGCCGACGAAAGGGAAAATCGGCCAGATGGTCGTCATCGCCGGTATCCTGGTGACTATCGGTGCAGCTATCGTCCAGTTCATCCCGGAAAATTACTACTACATCGTCGGCGGCGTGACCATCTTGATTTACGCCTTCGTCATGTGGCGGACGGGAGACCGCCGCAAGGGGACGGCCTGGTGGGATAAGATGCTCTACGCATCGACGTTCCTCACCGGCCTGAGCGGTATCGACGGGACCGATTGGCTTACGGCGATGCGCCGCAATCCCGAATCGGTGTTGTCCAAGTGCTATCCCATCGTCATCAACGGGGCCATGATCATCGGCCTGCTGGCGTCGTATGCCATGTACCAGTATTTCTCGCTGGGCGCCCTGTTCGCTACTATCGGCTCGGCCGTCGGCATCCGCCTGTTCGGCTTGTATGAACATAAAGAAAAGGGAAGCTTCTCGTACCTCACCCTGGGCATTGCCGTCCTGGCAGCCCTGGTGTTCATGATCATCCAGCCAGTACCGACGGGATTCCCCGTCGTACCCATGGCCGACCAGACGGGATTCTTTGATTTTTAGTTTTGCAAAAAAGCGCTGTCTTTTATGGCAGCGCTTTTTTTACAAGGCTCCCTTTATAGGGGAGCTGGCCGCCGAAGGCGGTCTGAGAGGTTGTTTTTAAATATTAGCAGGAAAACGGCGGGATTTGTCGAATATATTATATATGTCCTTATTTATGACTCATTTTTGTGTTTTGGATAAAGGGGGAATCCCTTATGAAGAAGAGTATTATCTTAGCGATGGTCGTGGCGGCTTTGGCTTGCGGGCCGGCCTGGGCCTATGATGAAGGGCCGGTTATGGGGCCGTATACGTCGATTCCGGGGCTGACGGCGATCCAGCAGTGCCAGCTGACCGTTGCCGGCAAGGTCATGGACCCGGCCGATGGAGCCGTATTACAGGAAAATAACGTGGTCATGATTCCTCTGCGTAAAGTGGCGGAACAGCTCGGTTATACCGTGACCTGGAATCCTGACGACCAGAGCGTCCGCGTCGAGATGAATATCGCCTATATCATCGTCAAACCCGGTGAAGACTGGTACGAACGGATCGGGACAATCAAGAAGGTCAACTTGAACCACATCTTCCAGTACGGTGCCGGCCCGGTCAATGTCAACGGTACGATGTACGTCCCGGCCCAGCTCTTTGAAGCCTTTTACAACAGCGTCACCATTACGCCCCAGGCCGTGACCATTACGCCGGCATCGACGGACTGAAGTCGTGAAAAAACTGCTTGACTTTATGGGCCTTGGCCGATACAATATATAGAAGAATATGTGGCAGTCCCGTGAGGCTGTGCGATTCTAATACTTTCAGATTGTACCTTTAATATAGTCCGGAGAGGCTAAAAAGGGACATATTTTGCCATGCTTATAATATGACCTTTGCCCTGCGGCAGAGGTCTTTTTTTACAAGGAGGATTCGATGGTTAGTATACAGGGCAAAAGCCTGTTGGGGCTCCAGGGAGTACCGAAAGAAGAAATTGAGTTGATACTGCAGGTAGCTAAGAAGATGAAAGCCGTCGTCAACAGCGGGAATAAGAAGTTATCCCTGCTCAAAGGGAAATCGGTGGTCAACATGTTCTGGGAACCGAGCACGCGTACGCGCGGTTCCTTTGAAATGGCTGCCAAGTATCTCGGCGCCGATGTCATCAACTTCACGCCGCGGGGAAGCTCCATCCAGAAAGGCGAAAGTTTCCGCGATACCCTGCTGACGGTAACGGCCATGGGTGTCGATGCCATCGTCATGCGTCAGAAACAGGAAGGTTCGCCTTGGTTTGCCGACCGCTGCGTCGACCCGATCATCATCAACGCCGGTGATGGCGCCCACGAACATCCGACGCAGGGCCTCCTCGACATGTTCACCATTCAGGAAGTCAAAGGCCATATCGACGGCTTGAAGGTCGTCATCGTCGGCGATATCGACCACGGACGCGTCGCCCGCTCCAATATTTACGGCCTCAAGACCATGGGTGCTGACGTCCACCTCGTCGGTCCGCGGACACTGCTCCAGCCGGAATTGGAAGCCATGGGCGTCAAAGTCCACTACGACTTGAAGGAAGCCATCCAGGATGCAGACGTCATCAACGTCCTGCGCATCCAGAAAGAACGCCAGGGCATCGGCTTCTTACCCAGCGCCGGTGAATACAATTCGCTCTTCGGTATCAACCGCGACCGCCTCAAGTGGGCTAAAGACGACGTCCTCGTCCTTCATCCGGGTCCCATGAACCGGGGCATCGAAATCGAACCGGATACATGTTACAGTGAATTTTCTTCGATTCAGGAACAGGTCAAGAACGGCGTATCCGTCCGTATGGCCGTATTATATCTGACAATTATGGGAGGCGATGACGTTGACACTACTCGTTAAAGGCGGCAGAGTCGTAAATCCGGCCATGCAGCAGGATGAAATTTGTGACATTCTCATTGAAAATGGTAAAATTAAGGAAGTCGGAGCCAATCTGAGCGCTGACGGCGCCGAAATCTTCGACGCATCGGGCCTCGTCGTAGCACCGGGCTTCATCGATATGCACGTCCATCTCCGCCAGCCCGGCCAGTCCGGCAAGGAAACGATTGAAACGGGGACGAAGGCAGCAGCTGCCGGCGGCATCACCCGCGTTGCGACCATGCCGAATACCAAGCCGGTCATCGATTCGGCAATCATCGTCGACGGCATGAAGTATAAAATCGAACGGGAAGCCAAAGTCAAAGTCGAAATCATCGGCGCCATCTCCAAGGGCCTCCAGGGCCAGGAACTGGCCGCTATGGGCGCCATGGCCAAAGAAGGCGTCGCCGCTTTCTCCGATGACGGCCGTTACGTCGAAAACTGCGATTTCATGCGCAAAGCCATGGAATATGCCAGCATGTTCCACAAGGTCATCATCGACCACTGCGAAGAACAGAGCCTCGTCGAAGGCGGCAACATGCATGAAGGCGTCGTTTCCAACGAACTGGGCATCAAAGGCCGTCCGGCTGTCGCCGAAGACATTGCCGTCGCCCGCGATATTTTCCTGGCCGAAGCGACACACACGCCGGTCCACATCGCTCACATCAGCACCAAGAACGCTGTCGAACTGGTCCGCCAGGCCAAGAAGCGCGGCGTCCAGGTCACGGCAGAAGTCACGCCGCAGCACCTCATCCTGACCGATGAAGCCCTGCGCACTTTTGAAACACGGTATAAAGTCAACCCGCCGATCCGCTCGGAAGAACACCGCGCAGCCTGCGTCGCCGGCCTGCAGGATGGCACCATCGATGCCGTCGTCACCGACCACGCACCGCATGAATGGGAAGAAAAGGACCAGGAATTCAACCTGGCTCCCAGCGGCTTCGTCGGCTTGGAAACGAGCGTCGGCGCCATGCTGACTTATATGTATCATACGGGTCATATCGACCTCATGACTCTGGTCAATGCCATGTCGACGGCACAGGCCAAGATCCTCGGCCTCGATGCCGGTGTCATCGCACCGGGCAAGGATGCCGATTTGACCGTACTCGATCTCGATAAAGAATGGACGGTAGATTCCTCGAAATTCTATTCTAAGGGAAAAGCGTCGCCTTTCGATGAAATGATTTTCAAAGGCAAGGCCGCAGCTACCATCGTCAATGGTGAAATTGTAATGAAAAACGGGGAGGTTTTATAATGAAAGGTGTCCTCATATTAGAGAATGGACAGAAGTTTTATGGCAACATGCTGATGGATGAACCAGCTGTCGGCGAAGTTGTCTTCAATACGGGCATGACAGGCTATCAGGAAACGTTCACCGATCCGTCCTATGCCGGTCAGATCATTACCATGACCTACCCGCTCATCGGTAACTACGGTTTGTTCCACGAAATCGAACAGGCCGACCGTCCCTATGCTGCCGGCTTCATCGTCAGCGAGCTCTGTGAAGAACCGAGCAACTGGCAGAATGAAGGCAAGCTGTCTACCTTTATTATGACACACCACATCCCCTGCCTCTACGGCGTCGATACGCGTGCCATTACGCGGGCCATCCGCAGCCAGGGCGTCATGAAAGGCGTCATCGTGCCGGAAACGATGGAAGAAAGCGCTATCAAGGAACTCTTCGATACGCCGCTGGAAACGCAGCTCGTCCGCCGCGTCACGACGCGTGAAATCAAGCACATGGGCGATGGCCGCTTCCACGTCGCCGTCATGGATTACGGCGCCAAAGCCAACATCCTGCGCGAACTGGTCAACAGCGACTGCCGCCTGACCCTTTTCCCGGCTGAAACCAAGGCTGAAGAAGTCCTGGCCGTCAATCCGGACGGTATCTTCCTGAGCAACGGCCCTGGCGACCCGAAAGACGTCCCGTACATCGTCGAAGAAGTCAAGAAGATGATCGGCAAGAAACCGATTTTCGGCATCTGCCTGGGCCTTCAGATGCTCGGCCTGGCTCTGGGCGGCAAGAGCCGCAAGCTGACCTTCGGCCACCGCGGTGCCAACCATCCGGTCAAGGATATCCGCACGGGCCGCGTCTACATCACGTCCCAGAACCACGGCTATGTCATCGACGAAGCCTCTCTGCCCGATGACGTCGTCATCACCCATCGCAACCTCCACGACAACACCCTCGAAGGTTTTGAAGTCCCGTCCAAGAAGATCATGTGCGTCCAGTACCATCCGGAAGCTTCGCCGGGACCGACTGATAATTTGTATCTGTTTACACAATTCGTCAAGATGATGGAGGAAAACTAACATGATAGAAGGATTGAAGAAAGTACTCGTTATCGGTTCGGGCCCTATTATCATCGGTCAGGCCGCTGAATTCGACTATGCCGGCACTCAGGCCTGCCGCGCCTTGAAGGAAGAAGGACTGGAAGTCGTCCTCATCAACAGCAACCCGGCGACGATCATGACCGACGAAGACATTGCCGACCGTGTCTATGTCGAACCGATTTCCCTCGACTACGTGACGGAAGTCATTGAAAAAGAACGGCCTGACGGCCTGCTGGCTACCCTTGGCGGCCAGGTCGGCCTGAATATGGCTGTCGAACTGGCTAACGCCGGTGTCCTGGAAAAATATAACGTCCAGCTCCTCGGGACGCATCTGTCGGCTATCGAAGAAGCCGAAGACCGGGCACTCTTCAAGAAAGCCATGAAAGATATCAACCAGCCTGTTCCGGAAAGCGATATCTTTGAAGACGTCCCGTCGGCCATCGAATTCGCCGACAAAATCGGCTATCCGATCATCGTCCGTCCGGCCTTTACCCTTGGCGGTACCGGCGGCGGCATCGCCCACGACGAAGACGAATTGTTCATGATCGCCACGCGCGGCATCAAACTCAGCCCGATCAACCAGATCCTCGTCGAACGCTCCGTTGCCGGCTGGAAGGAAATCGAATACGAAGTCATGCGCGATAAGGCCGACAACTGCATCATCGTCTGCAACATGGAAAACATCGACCCAGTCGGCATCCATACGGGTGACTCCATCGTCGTCGCACCGAGCCAGACCCTGAACGACTTGCAGTACCAGATGCTGCGTACGGCATCGCTGGACATCATCCGCCGCTTGAAGATCGAAGGCGGCTGCAACGTCCAGTACGCCCTGGACCCGAACAGCAACCAGTATTACGTCATCGAAGTCAATCCCCGTGTCAGCCGTTCGTCGGCCCTGGCTTCCAAAGCGACGGGCTATCCTATCGCCAAAGTTGCCGCCAAAGTCGCTACAGGCCTGACCCTGGACCAGATCACCAATGCCGTTACGGGCAAGACGACGGCCTGCTTCGAACCGACCCTCGACTATTGCGTCGTCAAATTCCCGCGCTGGCCTTTTGAAAAATTCGCCCTCGCCGACAAGACCCTGGGCACGCAGATGAAGGCTACGGGCGAAGTCATGGCCCTCGACCGCTGCTTTGAAGGGGCTCTGCTCAAAGCCGTCCGCTCCCTGGAAATCGGCGTCAACTATATTTCCATGAAGAAGCTCGAAAGCAAGTCCCTCATCGACATCGTCGAACTCCTGCAGAAGCAGGATGATGAACGGCTCTTCGTCGTCGCTCAGGCCCTGCGCCTCGGCATCAGCGAAGAAAAGATTCATTACATCACGGGCTATGACCTGTGGTTCCTCCATAAGATCAAGAACATCATCGACTTGGAATTCGACTTGAAGCGCAACAACCTGACGGTCGATAACATCCGCCTGGCTAAACGCTACAGCATGCCGGATGCCGTCATCGCCGGCTTCACCAACAAGACGGAAGACGAAGTCCGCCAGTTCCGCCTCGACCACGGCATTACGCCGACCTTCAAGATGGTCGATACGTGCGCTGCCGAATTTGAAGCCGCTACGCCGTATTACTATTCGTGCTATGCCGACGAAGACGAAGTCAAGCCCCTGGGCAAGAAGAGCGTCATCGTCCTCGGTTCCGGCCCAATCCGCATCGGTCAGGGTATCGAATTCGACTACTGCTCGGTCCATTCGGCCTGGGCCCTGCGCAAAGCCGGCATGAACAGCATCATCGTCAACAACAACCCGGAAACGGTCAGCACCGACTTCGATACGTCGGACAGCCTGTACTTTGAACCGCTCACCGTCGAAGACGTCATGGCTGTCGTCGACAAGGAAAAACCGGTCGGCGTCATCTGCCAGTTCGGCGGCCAGACGGCTATCAACCTGGCAGCTCCACTGGCCAAACGGGGCGTTACCGTCCTCGGTACGTCTGTTGACGGCATGGACCGCGCCGAAGACCGCGAACGCTTCGACGAAGTCCTGGCCAAATTGAACATTCCCCGTCCGGACGGCCGCATCGCTACCAGCGATAAAGAAGCCATGAAGGTTTCCAAGGAATTGGAATTCCCGCTCATCGTCCGCCCGTCTTACGTCCTCGGCGGCCGGGCTATGGAAATCGTCTATAACGAAAAAGAATTGGAACGCTATCTCCGTGAAGCCGTCATCGCTTCACCGGACCACCCGATCCTCATCGACGAATACATGGTCGGCCGTGAAGTCGAAGTCGACGCCGTTGCCGACGGTACTGACGTCTACATCCCGGGCATCATGGAACAGGTCGAACGGGCCGGCGTCCATTCCGGTGACTCCATCGCCGTCTATCCGCCGCAGCACTTGGACCAGGATATGATCAACCAGATTGTCGACTACACGACGCGCATTTCCCTGGAACTCCAGGTCAAAGGTTCGGTCAACATCCAGTTCGTCGTTTCCCGCGGCAAGTTGTACATCATCGAAGTCAACCCGCGTTCGAGCCGTACTGTTCCCTTCCTGAGCAAGGTCACCCATTTCCCGATTGTCGAAATCGCAACCCGCATCGCCCTCGGCGAAACTTTGAAGGACATGGGCTATCACAGCGGTCTCATGCCGGCCAAGAAACACGTCGCCGCCAAGGCTCCAGTCTTCTCGTTCAGTAAGATCGGCCTGGCTGAAATCGCCCTCGGGCCGGAAATGAAATCGACTGGCGAAGTCATGGGTATCGGCCATTCGTACTCCGAAGCCCTGTACAAAGCCGTCAATGGCGCTAAGATGAAGATCCCCGCTGGCGGTACGATCCTGGTCACCGTCGCCGACCGCGATAAAGCCGAAGCCCTCCAGCTGGCTGAAGGCTTCAAGGAATTGGGCTATCACATCATCGCCACCGAAGGGACAGGCAAATACTTCAACGACCACGGCATGCCCGTCGACATCGTCCGCAAGATCCACGAAGGCGGCCAGAATATCGCCACCCTGATCCGCAACGGCAAAATCGACTTGGTCCTCAACACCCTGACCTATGGCAAACACCCGGAACGCGACGGCTTCAACCTCCGCCGCATGGCCGTAGAACTCGCCGTTCCCTGCCTGACCTCCCTCGATACAGCCCGTGAAGTCCTCCGCGTCTTTGCCAACAAAGGCAAAAACGAAGGCTATCACCACGTCGCTGCCTTGCAGGATTATGATATGGAATAACTTATAGTTTGTAGTATGGAGTTTGTAGTTTGTAGAAGCTGGTTTTAAATTTTTTACCATTTTCTGCAAACTAAAAACTACAAACTTAAAACTCAAAAAGAGGCTGTCGCACGTGCGACAGCCTCTTTTTTGTCGTATAATAAAGGCATACTTTGAAGGGAGGTTTTTGGTATGAATATGAAACGTGGGTTAATGATTCTATCATTAGGGGCCGCGGTGGCCCTCGGAGGTTTTGGCAGCGGTCAGGCTTTTTTCAACAGTCCTTTGGCTGCGAATAGTCATTACCGGCCGATTAATTTTGGCATGGGTTATGAAATGTACGTCGATTTGAGTTCGCTGGAAACCGTGAAGGATGACGGTCAGGGCTGGATTTTTAAGGTCAATCTCTTCCGGTCGCCAGAGGATTCGGGGAATATTGAAGGGACGTATACCCTGACTTATAAGGTGGCTCATGGCCAGGCCTGGCTGTATAATGATTCGACCCATAGCTGGCAGGAAATCCCTATGCGCAAGAAGGAAATCAAGCACAATCAGATTGCCGATTTCGTCGCCGTCAATCTCTGTTACAAGCAGAAGACGGGCCAATATCTGAATGACGACTATGGCTATGCCAAGGGTATGGAGCGTTACTACAAGGGGGAGTAACGGCGGGAACGGCCCTTCGGGGACCGGCACTGCGCCGCGGTGACTGCATCGGCATCGCAGCGCCGGCCACGCACGATGAAGGCCAGGATATTTCTGCGGCCGTAGCCCGGTTGGAACGGGCCGGTTATCGCGTCAAGATGACGCCGACGGTCACTGGGAATTATGGTTTCTTTTCCGGGACCGATGCGGACCGGGCCCGCGATATCAATGCCTTGTTCCACGACGATGATGTCAAGGCCATTATCTGCCTCAATGGCGGCTACGGCTCGGCGCGTATCCTCGATAAGCTGGATTATGACTATATCGCGTCTCATCCCAAACTGGTCGTCGGCTTCAGCGATGTGACGGCCTTGCAGGCTGCCCTTTGGGAAAAATGCCGCTTAGTCACAGCCAATGGACCGCTCATGGTCACCCTCGTCGGTTCCGATGCCTATACGGCAGGTCAGTTCTTCCAGGGCCTTACGACAGATGCATGGCGAGGTCCTCTGGCCCTGCCGGCCGGGCGGAAGCTGACGACCGTCGTTCCGGGACAGGCGGAAGGGCCGATCGTCGGCGGCAATCTGACGGTTCTCACATCCCTTGTCGGCACGCCTTATGCCCTCGACGGGACGGGCTGTATCCTGGTCCTGGAGGATACTGGCGAAGATGCTTACCGCATTGACCGCATGCTGAACCAGCTCTGGCAGAGCGGCCTTTTGTCCCGCGTCGCCGCCATCGCCTATGGCGATTTCACCGACTGCCCCAACGACCCAGACGACTTCACGACGGACCAGGTCCTGGATTATTATGCCCATCTGGCTGGAAAACCCGCCATCAAAGGACTGCCCGTCGGCCATACCAGGGATAAGGCCTTCGTGCCTTACGGCGTCAAAGTCCGCCTCGATGCCGACGGGGAGGGCGCATCGCTTACCTTTATTGATGGTTGATGTTAGGCGGGCCGCAGCCTCTGCTGTCCGTTCTGGCAACCGTCCTGCGCCTTCCGTTGGTCGGCACCTGACGGGCCAGAAAGGCCCTTGGGACGGCCCCTACGGTTATTTACGATTATTTATGTAAAAAATCGTGCATAATTCTTGACAAAATATTAAAATGCATCTATAATGAATAAAAATTCAACAAATAGTCAGGGCACAGCCCATGTGATATAGGAGTGATGAAGTGTGAAAACGAAAGTATTCATTGATGGTCATGAAGGGACGACGGGCCTTCGGATTCATGAACGGCTCAGTACCCGCCAGGATATCGAATTGGTTCCCATTGCCGACGATGTCCGCAAGGATCCCGACGCCATCCGGGCCTGCATGAAACAGGCCGACATCGCCTTCCTTTGTCTCCCTGACGGTGCCGCAGCCGAAGCCGTAACACTGGCTGAAGGTTGTGATGTCCGCCTCATCGACACGTCGACCGGGCGGCGGGTAGCACCGGGCTGGATCTATGGTTTCCCCGAATTATCGCCCCAGCAGGCCGCAGCCATTGCCAAGAGCGACCGCGTCGGCAATCCGGGTTGCCACGCCAGCGGCGCCATTTCCATTTTACAGCCCCTGACAGAAGCCGGCATCGTTCCGGCCGATTATCCGGTGACGGCTTTTTCCCTGACCGGGTACAGCGGCGGCGGCAAGAAGATGATTGCCCAGTACGAAGGCGACAAAGGGCAGGATTTATATGCACCGCGCCAGTACGGCCTGGTACAGCAGCACAAGCACCTGCCGGAAATCGTCACCATCTGCCATTTGACGCAGGAACCGGTCTTTACGCCTATCGTCGACGACTACTACAGTGGCATGGAAGTCATGATTCCTTTCTTCAGCCACTTGCTGGCGAAAAAGGTGACGGCTCACGACGTCTGGCAGGTTTTGGCCAGCCATTACGACGGCTGCCCCTTCGTCCACGTCCTTCCTTTTGGCGAAGACAAGGGCGGCTTCATCGCAGCCAATGATATGAGCGGCTACGACGATATGGAAATCCTGGTCACCGGCAATGACCAGCGCATCATGGTCACGTCCTTGTTCGACAACCTCGGCAAAGGCGCTTCCGGTGCGGCTATCCAGAATATGAACCTCATGATGGGTATTGATCCCACGACGGGGCTGAATTTAACCTGATTCTGCAAGAAGTCTCCCGCCTCTTTAGGCGGTGAGATGAATTGCAGGTTTTTCTGAGGGTTCGATGCCCTCAGAAAGACAATTGCTTCATAATTTGTTTTGCAGTATAATCAGTAGTAAGAGAGAAAGGACTGATTATACTATGGAATTAGACAGTAACAACCATTCAGTGTTCTTGCTCTATTACCATCTTGTTTTGGTGGTGAAGTACCGCCGCAAAGTATTTTCTGACCCAATGAGCCAATATGCAAAAGATATATTTGTCCGCATAGGTTCATCATATAATATCACTTTGGAAGAATGGAACCACGACCAAGACCATGTACATATTATGTTTCGTGCCCATCCTAATACAGAGATATCGAAATTTGTCAACGCTTATAAAAGTGCCAGCTCAAGGCTCATAAAGAGATACTTCCCCGAGGTTAGGTGTAAGCTATGGAAGGACATGTTCTGGTCAAGAAGCTATTGTCTGCTGACAACCGGAGGCGCTCCTATAGAGACAATTCGCAAGTATATAGAAAGTCAAGGCAGGTGATGATAGTGAATAAGGCATACCGATACAGGATCTATCCGACAACGGAACAGAAAATGATGTTTGCCAAGACCTTCGGCTGTGTCCGATTCATCTACAACAAGATGCTGAGTGACCGCATTGACTATTATAAGGAAACCGGCCAAAAGCTGAATAACACGCCTGCGCAGTACAAAGAAGAATTCCCTTGGCTAAAGGAAGTAGATAGTTTAGCCCTTGCCAATGCCCAAATGAACCTGAATAAGGCCTACAGCCACTTTTGGAATGACAGCCAGCATTTCGGCAAGCCGCGCTTCAAGTCCAAGAAGAATAGCCGTGCTTCATATTCCACGAATAACCAGAAGGGTTCTGTCCGAATCGAGGGCCATAAGGTGAAACTGCCAAAAGTCGGTTGGGTGAAATTATGCCAGCATCGTCCCTTACCGGAGAACAGTATCATAAAGACCGTAACCATCAGCCAGACGCCATCAGGAAAGTACTATATCAGTATGCTGGTGGAGTATGAAAACCAAGTACTCCCTGTCATACCGAAGACTTTCCTGGGGCTGGATTTTGCGATGCACGGCTTGTATGTGGCTTCCGATGAGGAGGATGCTAAGTATCCCGATTTCCTGCGAAAGGCAGGGAAGAGATTGGCTAAGGCACAGCGAAAGCTATCCAAAAAGCTGAAAGGAAGTCACAACAGAGAAAAACAAAGGCTGCGTGTAGCTATTCTCCATGAGAAAGTGGCCAATCAACGGCGGGATTTCCTGCATAAGAAGTCCCGCTACCTCGCAGACCACTATGACGCCATTGGCATTGAGGATATCAGCGTCAAAGCGATGGCCAAGCGGAAAAAGGGTGGCAAGTTCAGCTTTGGCAAATCCGTAGCTGACAATGGCTGGAATATGTTCACGAACATGCTGGAATATAAGCTGGCTTGGCAAGGCAAAAAGCTTATCAAGATAGACAAGTGGTATCCCAGCAGCCAGCTGTGCCATGTTTGCGGATATCAGAACCACGAAACCAAGGACTTGTCTGTAAGGGAATGGGATTGCCCTAAATGTGGCAGTCATCATAACCGAGATAAAAACGCAGCCATAAATATTCGAGAAGAAGCCAGGCGGATATCAGCCTGACGTAATCCATAAAATACCGTGGGTCGCACGGGAATCTACGCCTGTGGAGAGAGTGTAAGCCGCCGCAACTCTTTGGAGTCAGTAGCGCTGTTCTCGTTGAAGCAGGAAGCTCCCGCCTCTATAGGCGGGAGTACGTTCACTATATTTATTGCAATGAATTTGTATAGATGGGAGATTGGGGTTATGGCGCAAGAAGCAAATGTATTGATGGGGTTGAGTGTCAAAGCGATGATTTTTCATGAAGGGAAGCTGCTGCTGTTGCAGAAGAACGATGCCGAAGGGCTGCATCATTGGGAATTCCCTGGCGGCGGCCTGCGCTTTACAGAAGATTTTGAAGCCGGCCTGCGCCGGGAAGTCAGCGAAGAAACGGGCCTTTCCATCACCTTAGAGGCTCCGGCAGGTATCTGGAGTTACCAGAAGAAAGACGGCCAATTCCTGAATGGTGTCATCTTTACGGCCATGACCACGTCCGATAACGTTACATTATCAGAAGAACATCTGGCCTACCGCTGGGTCACGCCGGCCGGACTGCCGTCGTACCGCCTGCACGGCTCTCTGCAGCGCTCGCTGAAGCAGATGAAACAGTTCTCTTATGAAAAGAGCCACGCCTTGCTGCGCGGCTTCCTTTCGGCTATATGAGGTGGCCCATGGATAGAGAAAAGCAGCAAAAGGCGCCTTTCGTCGAAGCACTGGAAGGGTATTGCCAGCAGCACATGAAGGCCTACCATACACCGGGTCATAAACTGGGACAGGGCATTTCTGCCTACCAGGCCAATCTCTTTGGCGACGCCCTGCGGCGGGACCTGGGCGTCATGTATGCTTTGGATGACTTGTTCCAGCCTGAAGGGGCGCTGAAGGGAGCCATGGAACTGGCCGCCGACCTCTATGGCGCCGGGCGGACTTTCTTTTCCATCAACGGCACGACGGCCTGCATCGAAGCCATGATCCTGGCTGTCTGCGGCGATGGCGATGAGCTCATCATCCCCCGCGAAGCCCACAAAAGCGTCATCAACGGCCTGGTCCTGAGCGGCGCCGTTCCGGTCTATATGGAAAGCCGCTTCGATGCGGCCCGTCAGGTATCATTGGGACCGGACCTGGACAGTCTGAAGCGGGCTGTCGCCGCCCATCCTCGGGCCAAGGCCGTCGTCTTCACCTATCCGACTTACGACGGCATCGCCGGTAACTTGAAGGCCCTCACGGCCTATGCCCATGAAAAAGGCCTCTATGTCCTCGTCGATGAAGCCCATGGGGCCCATCTGGGCTTCCATCGGGACCTGCCTGCCGAAGCCCTGGCCTGCGGTGCCGACTGCGTGGCCCAGAGTACCCATAAGATGGCCGGCTCCCTGACCCAGACATCGATGCTGCACTGCCGCCAGGGCTTTCCCCTGTCGGACTGCGTCGCCGCCTCCATGGCCGTCGTCCAGTCGACGAGTCCTCATTACTGGTTCCTGGCATCCCTGGACAGCGCCCGCCAGCAGCTGGCCCTGGAAGGGCCGGAACTCATCGGCCGGGCCCTGGGACTGGCCCGATTCGTGCGGGACGCTATCAACGCCATTCCCGGCTTGACCGTCTTTGGCCGTGACATCATCGACGGACAGGTCGTCAGCGGCTTCGATGAAACGAAGATTACCATCGACTTTTCCGGCGTCGGTCTCGACGGCGTGACAGCCGAACGGCTCCTGCGCCAGCAGGGCATCGAAGTCGAGCTCGTCGCCGGCAATCACGTCCTGGCCCTGATCACCTTGGGCGATACGGAAGAAACGGCGCAGGCTTTGGTCGATGCCTGCCGGGCTATCGCCGAAGGGCGCAGCCTCTGCCAGGCCGGCCCGGTGGCCGAACAGGCCCTGCCCGTGCCCCGCGTCGTCATGGCGCCGCGTCAGGCCTGGAACTGCCCCGTAGAAGTCGTGCATTTCCATGAGGCACGCGGCCGCATTGCTGCGGAAAATGTGACCTTTTACCCGCCAGGCATCCCGGTCCTGACCTTAGGCGAAGAAATTACGGCAGCCTGCCAGGACTATATCCGCCGCAAGATGGCTGGCGGCTATAAGCCCAACGGCCCGGCTGACGGGACCTTGGCGACGATACGCGTCTTGAAGGAGGATTTCCATGAAAGGTAAATTATTCATCATCGAAGGTGGTGACGGCAGCGGCAAAGCGACGCAGACCCGCCTGCTGACGGAACACTTGCAGCGCGACGGCTATGACGTGAAGTCCGTCAGCTACCCCGACTATGACAGCGACTCCAGCGCCCTGGTCAAGATGTACCTGCGCGGCGACTTCGGCAGCGATGCTGATGCCGTCAATCCCTATGCGGCGTCGGCCTTCTTCGCCGTCGACCGCTTCGCGTCGTATCAGATGAAGTGGAAAGCCTTCTACGAACAGGGCGGCATCGTCATTGCCGACCGCTATACGACGAGCAACATGCTCTATCAGATGATCAAGATCGACGACCCGGCCCAGCGCCGGGCTTATCTGGCCTGGCTCGAGGACTTTGAATTCCGCAAGATGGGCCTGCCGGCACCGGACAAGGTCTTCCTCCTCGACGTCCCCCTGGCTGTCACGGAGCGGCTCATGGCGGACCGGACGGGCAAGACCGGCGGCCAGACCGGCGATATCCACGAAAAGAATGAAGGCTTCCTGGCCAAATGCCACGCCGCTTATGATGAGCTGGCCCAACGCTATCACTGGCAGCGCATTGCCTGCACGGAAGGCGGGGCCATGCGCACGCCTGAAGCCATCCATCAAGACTTATATGGCTGCCTATTTACTTTGTAGGGGATTTTTTCTATAATTAATTGTTAAGGTATTTTATTGGCGTAAGGGGGCGACATGATGGACAGGACACTGTTTGATCCGATTATCGGCCACAGCCGCCTGAAAGAACAGTTCGCCCGCCTCATCGACGAAGACCGCATCCCTCATGCCATGATTTTTGCCGGCCCGGCTGGTATCGGCAAGACCCTGATGGCCATCGCCGTCGCCTCGGCCCTGGTCGGACGCCGTGTCTTTCCCGACCTGGCCAGCCGCGAAGGCGAAGCCGTAGCCGGCGATAAAGACGATGCCTTCTATCTGGCGCCGATGGGGGCCATGCTGAAAGTGGACCAGTTCCGCCAGCTCCAGGGCGAACTGGCCCTGCAGGGCGAAACCGGCCGCCGCCGGGTCTGTATCATCGACCATGTGGAGACGATGAATACAGAATTTGCCAACCGCATGCTGAAGATTTTAGAAGAACCGCCGTCGGGCGTCTGCTTCATCTTGATTACGGACCAGCCCGATTTGCTGCTGCCGACCATCATTTCCCGCTGTGCCCGCTTTACCTTCGACCCCGTCGGCGACGACGAAATGCGCCAGGGACTGCGGCGCCTGCGGGGCGACGGCGGGAATTGGGACGAAGCCATCCTCTGGGGTGGCGGCATCGTCCGGACTGTATTGTCCTATCTCGACGGCCAGGGGACGGATAAGGCCCATTTCGCCCTGGATTTTTTGACGACTACGGCGAAACATGCCTGTCCCTATGCCAAATGGCTGGCCCTGTCCGCGGCGCTGACGGATAGGGAAACGACGGAGATACTCGGCTGGATCAGCCTTTTTCTCCGCGACATGGCCGTCCTGCGCAGCGGTGCCGGCCGGGACTATATACGTTTAAAAGGATATATCCATGAAATGACAGAATTACTGCCGTATTGGACGGATGACGCCGTCTTTGGCCTTTCCCGGGTGCTCGATGAAGGGCTGGAAGCCGTCTCGCGTCACGTCAACGTCCGCCTGGTCTGGGACTATGTATGCCTCCAGGCCATACGGCTTAGAGGAGGAATTCAATGATCGTTGTAGGTGTACGCTTTAAACCTGCCGGAAAGATATATTATTTCGATCCCGCCACTATCGAACTCAAGCTGGATGACGGCGTCATCGTCGAAACGGCGCGGGGCATGGAATTCGGCCATGTCGTCATTGCGCCGCGCAGTGCCGATTCGTCGGAAGTCGTCCAGCCGCTGAAGCCGATCATTCGCAAGGCGACGGCCAAGGACATTCGCCAGGTGGAAAAGAACAAGGAACGGGAAAAGAAAGCTTTCGGCATCTGCCTGGCGAAGATCGCCAAGCACAAACTGCCCATGAAACTCATCGACGTCGACTATACCTTCGACATGGGCAAGATTATCTTCTTCTTTACGGCTGACGGCCGCATCGACTTCCGCGAACTCGTCCGCGACCTGGCGTCGGTCTTCCGCACGCGCATCGAACTGCGCCAGATCGGCCTGCGCGACGAAGCCAAGATGATCGGCGGCATCGGCTGCTGCGGCCGGCCCCTGTGCTGCTCTACGTTCCTGGGCGATTTCAAGCCCGTTTCCATCCGCATGGCCAAGGGCCAGGGCATGTCCCTCAATCCGACCAAGATTTCCGGGATCTGCGGCCGCCTCATGTGCTGCCTGCGCTATGAAAACCAGCTCTATACGTCGGGCGAGCTGAAGTGCTGCAACTGCCAGCAGAAGAGCTGTGAACAGCAGAAGCCGCCGGCTGTGGGCAAACGGGTCATGACCGACGAAGGCGTCGGCACGGTCCTGCGCGTCCACATGAAGGACCATACGGTCAAAGTCCAGCTCGAATCGGGACACAACATCAACGTGCCCTGGTCGGACATAGGGGAAACGGAACATGAACATTGAGTTAGGCCCGCACGAACGGCTGGACGACCTGGTCCTGGACGGCATGAAAGTCATTCAGCGCGATGACCAGTTCTGCTTTTCTCTGGATACGGTCCTTCTGGCCCACTTCGGTGCCGTGCCTCACGGACCGGCTTTGGACCTGGGGACGGGGACGGCGGCTATCCCTCTCATCCTGACGGCCCGCGGTGCCAAGCGCTGACGGCAGTGGAATTCAATCCCGTCATGGCCGACATTGCCCGCCGTAACGTCGCCCTCAATGGCCGGGACGACCGCATTACCATCGTCGAAGGCGACTACCGCCGCATCCGGGAGTGGGCGGCGAGCGGCGCTTTTGCCGCAGTCTACGCCAACCCGCCGTACCGGGAAAAGAGCCGCGGTGCCTATAGCGACGTCGACGGCATCCGCCGGGCCTGCCATGAAGAGACGGCGACCCTTGGCGACGTCCTCGATGCTGTAAAATACGCCTTGAAATATCACGGCCGCTTCCGCATGGTTCATATTACGGAACGACTGGCCGATATTTTAGAGGCCATGCGCGCCCGAGATATCGAACCGAAAGTATTGCAGATGGTCCACGGCCGGCCTGACAAGAAGGCCAAGCTCTTCCTCGTCGAGGGCATCCGCGGCGGCAGCAAGGGCATGGACGTCCTGCCGCCGCTCATCGTCCACAACCCCGACGGCAGCTACAGCGATGCCGTCCTGCGATTATACGGGAAACGATAACTAGGGAGGAACATGATGCCGGAAATCTTTCAGAAAGGGACGCTGTATCTTTGCCCGACGCCTATCGGCAATCTCGAAGACATTACGTACCGCACGGTCCGCTGTCTCCGCGAAGCCGACCTCATCGCGGCAGAAGATACGCGTCATACGAAACAGCTGCTCCTGGCGTATGATATCGATACGCCGTTGACCAGCTATCATGAACACAATAAAGCTGAAAAAGGGCCGCAGCTCATTGAAAAATTGAAAGACGGCCTGATGATCGCCCTGGTCAGCGATGCCGGCATGCCGGCCATCTGCGACCCGGGCAGCGATATGGTCCGCCTGGCCCTGGAAGCCGATATCCCCATCGTACCCCTGCCCGGCGCCAATGCCGGCCTGACCGGGCTCATTGCCTCCGGTATGGATACGACGCGCTTTACCTTTGTCGGCTTCCTGCCGAAGACCCAGAAACACCGCCTGCCCGTCCTGGAATCGGTGAAAGCCTATGAAGGGACGCTCATCTTTTACGAAGCGCCTCACCGCATCCAGCAGGTCCTGGGCGAAATGCTCGAAGTCCTGGGCGACCGCCGGGCCGTCCTCTGCCGGGAACTGACCAAGCGGTATGAACAGTACCTGCGCGGCAGTCTCAGCCAGCTGCGGGCCGACCTGGCTGAGCAGGGGACGCGCGGTGAATTCGTCATCCTCGTCGAAGGGGCGGCGCCTGCTGCCGAATCCGCTGCCTCAGGCGACGTCGATTACGCGTCCCTGGTCCGGGAACTGATGGAACAGGGCGTCGATAAGAAAGAGGCCATCCGGACCGTCGCCAGACGGTGCGGCGTGCCTAAACGTAGTGTATACCAGGCTGCGCTTAGTTTATAACATCCGGCTCATTTGCCGGTATAGGAGGAAAATCCCATGTCTGAAAAAAGAAAGTATTACATTACAACACCTATTTACTATCCAAGTGCCAAACTTCACATCGGGCACACGTACTGCACGACCATTGCCGACTCGCTGGCACGGTTCCACCGTCTGCGCGGCGACGACGTCTTTTTCCTGACCGGCTCGGATGAACACGGCCAGAAAATCCAGCGTGCAGCCGAAGCAAAAGGCGTCAAACCGATTGAAATACGTCCGACGAAATCGATCGCCCTCTTCCAGCAACT
>NZ_APHY01000036.1 GCF_000417505.1 Megasphaera sp. NM10 | reverse complement strand
GACCGGCMGTGCGTTACCAATACGGGGACGTCGTTCCTCATGGACGGTCGTAAACTCAAATCTATTAACCAGTATTGGAACAAACGCAAAGCCAGACTCCAAAGCATTGCCGCCAAGCAGGGCCGGAAGACGACGAACCAGCTCTGTCAGTTAGCGAAGAAACGCAATTTCCGGATGAAGGACATCCTTTGCAAGACAGCCCGTTACATTGTTAATTTCTGCATTGACCATCAGATAGGTACCATTGTTTGCGGCTATAATCGCGATTTTAAACGAGGACTAAAGCTGGGCAAAGTGATGAATCAGCATTTCACTCAAATCAGTCTGAGCTATCTTCGTAGTACCTTGAAACACCTGTGTGAACGCTATGGGATAACCTATCTGGAACAGGAAGAATCGTATACCTCTCAGGCCAGCTGCCTGGATTTGGACAACATTCCCGTATACCAGCCGGATACACCCTATACAGGAACGTTCAGTGGGAAACGAATCCGGCGCGGCCTGTACCGTTTCGCCAACGGCAGGACGGCTAATGCCGATATCAATGGCGCCGCCAACATACTTCGTAAAAGTAAGCAGAACTTCGATTTCGAGGGACTGTGTAAGGGGCTTTTGGACAGCCCTTTGAGAATAAGGCTATCCTGATTTCAGGAGGAAACTTAAACAGCAACCTTCTCAAGAATCTCCCGCTTCTATAAGCGGGAGAGGTTCAAGGCAAAGACTTATGTACTCGATACGAATGTGCTCATTCAGGCGCCGTATGCCATGCAGTGTTTTGAAGACAATCACGTCGTTATTCCCCTGGTCGTCGTCGAAGAGCTGGATGGGCTGAAAAAAGCGGATGGTGAACGCGGGTTCAATGCCCGTCAAGCCATCCGTTTTTTAGAACGCCTGCGTCTCCGGGGCAATCTGCTCGACGGAGTCCCCTTGGATAACGGCGGTACGCTGCGTATCGAAATCAACTGCGTCCATGAAGCCCTTCCCGATTCCCTGCCCAATGACCAGGCCGACAATCGCATCCTCAAGGTCTGCCGTCATCTGCAGCAGTGCCAGCCCATCCTGGTCACGAAAGACCTGGTCCTGCGATTGAACGGTCGCTGCTGGCCCTCGATGCGATTCAGCGCTTATAGACTCATTTCTTCAGATATTGACTGGAAATGGCGGGGTTCCACGAGCAGAGTCCCGCCGTTTTTTCAAAGCGCCATTTCTGTCGGACGTCGGGATATTTGTCATGATCCACTTCGCTGAGGAACATGTCCAGAGGCCGGATGAAGTCGCGGTATTCGCCATATAAGGTCTTATAGACGACGTAAGTCTCGCCCGTTTCGGCGTCGTCGGCTAAATCGAGGATGCGGTACATATGGTTCTTGAAATGGCGCCACGTTTCGCCGGGCCTGGGCAGGTCGCGGCCGAGGACAAAGGCCGTCAGAGCCGCAAAGGACGGCAGGAAGGGTACGGCGTCGGCCCAATCCTCGTCGACGAAGCCTTCGTCGCTCATCTGCTGGATCAAGGCTTTCATGGGCTGGTAATAGCCATCGAAGTCGAGAAAGGCAAAGCGTCCTTCCATCTGATGCAGTTTCACCTGGCTCATGACCTGGCTGATTTCTTCCAGCGTCCCAATACCGCCGGGAAAGGCCAGGAAGATATCGCCTAAATCCATCATCTGCTGCTTGCGTGACGTCATATCCGGCGTCACAATCAGTTTCGTCAAGCCTTCATGCTGTAATTCCTCATCCATGAAGAACTGCGGTTCCACGCCGATGACCTGGCCTCCGGCCTGCAAAGCACCGTCAGCCAGTTTCCCCATGAGCCCAGTCCGGCTGCCGCCGTAAACGAGGGTGTGCCCGTGGCGGGCAATCCAAGCCCCTAACGCATAAGCATAATCAGCATAACAAGACCGGTTCCCGCTGCGGGAACCGAGATAAACGGTAATATTCATAAGTTGCGTCCTTTCTTTCCCCTAATATATGGTATAATAAGTGTTATTATATCATATATTAGGGGGATTTTTCGTTATGATTTTCGTTGCCATGATTCTGTTAGGTTCCGTTATCGGCTTTGTCGGTGCTGGCGGAGCCGGCGTCACGATTACGCTGCTGACGGTCGGTTTCGGTGTTCCTGTCCATACGGCCCTGGCCGTTTCCCTGGCGGCCATGACTTTTACCATGATTTCCGGGACGGTCAGTCATTACCGGGAACATGAAGTCGATGTGAAGCCTGGGGCCATCATCGGCGGCAGCGGTATGATCGGCTCGATTGCCGGCGCCAATGTGTCCAACATCATGCCGTCGGAACTGCTGGCGACGATGACGTCGCTCATGCTCATCGCTTCCGGACTGATTCTCTATGTCCGCCTCTACCAAGACGCCTGGCTGACCCGGCACTTTCCCGTGCGGACGACAGCCTTAACGGGAAAGAAGCTCTATATCTACGGCATCATTACCGGTCTCATCGTCGGCTTCCTGTCCGGTGCCTTCGGCATCGGTGCCGCGGCCTTCATCCAGCTGGCTCTGATGGTCGTCTTCGGCATTTCCCTGCTCCACGCTATCGGGACCTGCATGATGATCGTCCTGCCTATTTCGGCTGCCGGCGGCTTGAGCTACTTGTTCAATGGCCGCCTGGACCTGTGGATTTTCGTCCAGACCCTGCTGGGCCTGAGTCTCGGCGCCTATATAGGTGCAAAGTTCACGCACTTAGCCCCTAAGCCCCTGCTCAAGGCAGCTATCGTCGCCATGCCGACCCTGGGCGGCATCATCATGGTCCTCTTCGGCCGCTAAGCCTGCTGATGGCGGTGCCAGCAGTAGCAGATCAGGACCGTCAGGATGACCCAGAACATCAGCCGTCCGCTGTGCTGGCCGAGGTGGATGAGGTCATGGCCTAAAAGGACTTCGATGACGACCCGCGGGACCTTGCCGACAGCCGTCGCCAGGAAGTGGTCTTTCTGGCTGAGGTGGCTGACGGCGGCGATAGCCGTAAAGGGGACGTTGGGGATATACGGAATGGACCGGGCCATGGCCAGCGTCGAGAAGCGGCTGTATTTATCGAGCTGATTCCGCAAGTGATGGCGGGAGATGACGTGGAGGGCCTGGCGGCGCAGGACCGTCCGCAAGATGAGGAAGCTCAGTTCCGTCCCCAGGACTTCGCCAATCCAGGAAATGATAAGGCCCGGCACGAGGCCGAAGATGGCTCCGTTGACGGTCAGAAAGGGAATCGACGGCAGACCGGTCATATCGGTGACGGTAATCATGAAGATACTGATGAGGGCCGCATAGATGCCGAAAGATGAAATATAATCGATGAGGACGTCGACATCACCGGCCAGGCTCAGGCGGAACAGTTCCTGATAGAAGTCGGGGATGACCCACTGGACGCTCCAAAAAGCCAGGAATAAGCCCAGGCAGACGGCGCCTTTTATCACTTTATCCCATAAAGGCCCATTGCGAATAGCCATAGATATCCCCTTCTCTCACCCTTGATAATTCTATTGTATACCTAAAAAGGGCAGATTCACAAGTGTTTTTTTGTAAACTGCCCAAAGGAGGTTTGAATATGACAAAAATACCGGATGCGCCGAATTTTTTTATCGGCCGCAGTGAAGCCATTGCCCAGAATGATAAATTATCCAATAAAGCCCGTCAGAGCCTGTATACGGCACGGGCCGCCAATACCGTCGATGCCTACCGGTCGGACTGGAACGATTTCTGCGACTGGTGCAGCTATCACCAGCTGTCGTCATTCCCGGCCGAACCGGAAACCATCGTCAATTACATCAACGACCTGGCCGACAACGCCAAGGCCAATACCATCGCCCGGCGCATCAGTGCCCTGACCGAGAATTTCGACGCCGCCGGTCTCAAAGAGAATCCCTGCCGCTACCCCATCGTCAAAAACGCCCTGCGGGGCATCAAGCGCATGAAAGGGACCATCCAGCACGGCAAGGCACCGATTCTCTTCGACGACATCAAGGAAATGCTGACCTATCTTGAAGGCGACGAAATCCAGCAGGTCCGCGACAAGGCCATCCTGCTGGTCGGCTTCTACGGGGCCCTGCGCCGGTCAGAACTGGCCGGCATCGACGTGGAAGACCTGAAGTTCACCCGCCTGGGCCTGCTCATTACCCTGCGCAAATCGAAGACGGACCAGTTCGACCAGGGCCAGATGATTGCCATCCCCATGGTCAAAGACAAGGACCTCTGTGCCGTCACGGCCTTGCAGAAATGGCTCGATGTCAGCGGCATCACGACAGGTCCGGTCTTCCGGGGATTGACGAAGGGGCATCATGTTCGTAAGACCCGGATTTCCGATAAATCTATCGCCCTCATCGTCAAGCACTATGCCGGGCTCATGGGCATGAATCCCGACGACTACGGCGCCCACAGCCTGCGCCACGGCTTTGCCACGTCGGCGGCCCAGCATCACGTCGAAGAACGGCAGATCATGCGCCAGACCCGGCATAAGTCCCAGGCCATCGTGCGCCGCTACATCGACGAAGCCGACCGCCTCATCGACAGCCCGATTTTAAAGATTACCGAAGATTCTCACCCTCACTAATCCACCAGCTGCCGGGCCAGCACCGTCCGCACCTGTTCGGCCCGGCCTGGGGCTACCGGCAGGCGCAGGACCTGGCCCGGACGGATGTCACTGGTGCCGGTCAGGCCGTTTTCTTTTAAAATCGAATCCATGACTTCACGCACATCCGTATCATCACCGGCTGTAACCGAAGCCAGCTGCCAGACGGTCTGCCCCGGTTCGACGGCGACGGAAATGAATTCCTGCGAAGACTGGTAACTCCAGCCGATCTGCGTACACATAAAGAGGGCCAATATGGCCAAGATGACATATTTCATGGCAATCACTCCTGACTTTGAAACGAACGTTCCTGGAACGAATTTTCTTAGAACAACCGTTCGTCGATGGTTTTATTATATCGTCGAACGGTTGTTCCTGTCAAGATATTTTGAACAAACGTTTGATTTTTTTTATGAATTTCGGTATAATGAAGGTAGCTTATACTGGAATTGCTATAACTTTCCAAGACTGGAGTGATATATATGATTAATAATGAAAAAATGCTGACGACCCGTCAAAAACAAATCTTAGAATACATCCGCACGTGTGTCCATAAATTCGGCTATCCCCCGTCGGTACGGGAAATCTGCAAGGAAGTCGGCCTGAGCTCGACGTCGACGGTCCACGGCTATCTCCACCGCCTGGAAGATCTGGGCTATATCCGCCGCGACCCAGCCAAGAACCGGACCATCGAACTCCTCGACGAAGGTTCGTGGCGGTCCAAGAAAATCGTCCCCCTGCCCCTGGTCGGCCAGGTCCGGGCCGGTGCCCCCATCTTTGCTGAAGAATGTGTCGAAGACGTCTACCCCTTCCCGGCGGACTTCATCGGCAATGACGACTGCTTCATGCTCGTCGTCCAAGGGGACAGCATGAAGAACGCCGGCATCCTCGAAGGCGACCAGCTCATCGTCCGCCGCCAGGAAACGGCAGAAAACGGCGAAATCGTCGTCGCCCTCATTGGCGAAGAAGCGACGGTCAAGCGCTACTTCCACGAAGCCGACACGATCCGCCTGCAGCCGGAAAATGACGAATACGAACCGATTTATACCCGGGATTGCCAAATCTTAGGCAAAGTCATCGGCCTCTATCGTCGGTATTAAGGGAGGTCTTCTCATGTCTGATTTCTCGGTGGTCCTGCCCGATAACCTTCCCTTATTTTCCGGCATCAGCCAGGAAAAAAGGAAGGCCATGCTCACCTGCCTGGGCGCACGGGTCCGGACAGTCCGCAAAGGGGAATTCCTCGTCCTGGCCCAGGATGAAGTGAATTACATCGGCATCGTCCTCAGCGGCGAAGTCCATATGATCCATGAAGACCGCTGGGGCGACAAAGCCGTCCTGGCCGTCATCCGCAGCGGCGGCCTCTTTAGCGAAACCTTCGTCTGCGGCACAATCCTGCAATCCATCGTAACCTTCCAGGCCGTCAAGAACACGCAGTTCCTGGTCCTCCCCTTCCAGAAGGTCCTGCACATCTGTACCAATGCCTGTCCCTTCCATCACCAGCTCATCGAGAACATGCTGCATCTCATGGCTGACAAGAATGCCCAGCTGCTGACCAAACTAGAAGTCGTTTCCAAGAAGAAGCTGCGCAAGAAACTATTGACCTACTTCTCATTCCAGTCTGAACAGGCCGGCAGCCAGACCTTCACCATCCCCCTGACCCGGACCCAGCTGGCTGACTATCTCTGTGCCGACCGCACGGCTGTTGCCAGGGAACTGGCTCACATGAAAGACGAAGGCCTCATCGAAATAAACCAGCAGCGGGTGACGCTGTATTGAAAAAAGGCGCTGTCGCATGAAGACAGCGCCTTTTTTAGTGGTTAGCAGTTAGTGGCTAGGGGTTAGCAGATGGCTTTAAATTTAAAGGTTTTCTCTGCAAACTACAAACTCTTTGTTACAAACTATAAGGCAAAGGGACCTCGCATGATGGCAAAAACCATCGTGTGAGGTCCCTTTTCTGTAGGGGCTCGCACGTGGCGAGCCCGCTCCGGGATATGTCCTATCATCCCTGACGGGCGCCCCACGTGGTCGCCCCTACCAATCACGGACTACTCTACTATAAAGAAAGAGCAACCTCTCAGTCAGCTTCGCTGACAGCTCTCCTATAAGGAGAGCCACGAGCACGAGCCACTAATCTTTTTTGGCTGCGATGCCGTAGGGAATGGACAGGAAGAGGACGGCACCGACGATGTTGCCTAAGGTGACGAAGGCCAGGTTGTAGAGGTAACCGCCGACGCTGACGGCCGTACCGGCGGGATTCAGCAGACCCAGGGTCAGGACGGTCATGTTGGCTACGCTGTGTTCAAAGCCACAGGTAAAGAAGGCGTAGAGGCACCAGAAGACCATGATCAGTTTGCCGCTGTCCGATTTGCAGCGGAAGCCGCACCAGACGGCCAGGCAGACCAGGACGTTACAGAGGATACCTCTGAGGAAGAGGACCAGCGGCGGCAAGCTCATCTTCATGGCAGCGGCATTGGCCAAAGCCTGGCCGACGCCGCCAGCCGTGCCGGCAGCACCATAGAAGAGCAGGGACAGGACGATGGCGCCGAACCAGTTGCCCAGGTAACAGACGACCCACAGGCGGATGACGTCCGTCAAGGTGACCGTCTTCGACCGCCAGCCATTGTAGAGGACGAAGGCGTTACCCGTGAACAGTTCCGCCCCGGCGATGATGACCAGGCTCAGGGCGATGCCGAAGGACAGGCCCATGGCGATCTTAGTCATGGGAATGGCTCCCAAGGTCCCGCTGACCGTAAAGGACAGGAGGATGCCAAAGCCAATATAGGCACCGGCTAAGGCCGACAACAGGAAGTATCCCAGGGGATTCTTCTTCAAGAGGCCTACTTTCGCAGCTGCCCCGGCCGCGGTCGCAGCGTATTCGTCGTTGTACATAGGCTCCTCCTTATTTCAGCGGCAACGGTTTCTGGAATACATCCAGATCGGCCGGATTTACGTCTTTGCCGACGTAGAACGGTTCCGATTTCAAGCCGACATAGCGGATACCGGACCAGTTAAGAGGACGGTAGATTTCCGCCTTCTTCGGCAGATGGACGTCCTGGAGGATGAACTTGATGAATTCTTCCGGACCCGTACGGTCTACCATGTAGCCGATATGTTCCTTGCCACCCGGAGCGGTCGGGTCGATATATTTCTTGGCAAAAGCATAGACGTTGGAGATAATCTTCACGACGCTGTCTTCATCGGCCCATTTGATGAAATCGACGCCCATGCGCGGGTTCTTTTTGCCTGTACGGCCCAAAAGGGTGATACGGAAATACTGTTCCTTGCTGCGCGTCCAGGCACGGTTCGGGCAGGCCCAGACACAGACGCCGCAGCCGATGCATTTTTCGACATTGCGGACAGGACGGAAATTCTTCATCTGCAAGGCTTCGACAGAAAGCTGTTTACACTTGCGGACGCACATGCCGCAGCTGACGCAGCGGCTGGCATCGAACTGAGGTTCCGTCATGCCCATGACGCCGAAGTCATGCATGCGGATTTTGTCGCAGTCGTTGGGACAGCCTGTAAGGGCGACTTTGACGTGCAGGTCGTTCGGGAAAATAGCCTTTTCGATCCGTTTCGCCAGGGCCGTCGTATCGTAGTTGCCAAAGGGGCAGACGCGGTTGCCGACGCAGGCCATGACATTTCGGGTACCGGACGCTTCAAAACCAGCGCCTCGTTCGCTCTGATTGATGTCGAGTTCATCGATGATCGGCTGGAGAGCCTTCTTTACTTCTTCAACTTTTTCAAAGGGAATCCCCATGATTTCAAAGCCCTGACGGATGGTCAGATGGATTTCGCCATTACCGTACGTTTCGGCAATATGCTGGACCTGGCCCAGGACCTTGGCATTCAGGGAACCGCCGGGTACACGTACACGGGCTGAAGCCATATTACGATTTTTTGTTACCCGGAAAGCGTATTTCTTTAACTTACCGCAATTCATATCCATAATGTATCAGCCTCCTAGTCGATCAATGTACGAAGTTCGGTGTATTTGAATACCGGCCCGTCCTGGCAGACGTAGACTTTGCCAATACGGCAGTGGCCACATTTGCCGAGACCGCAGCACATTTTGCGCGATTCAGAGAGCCAGATTTTTTCTTCATCGAAACCGAGTTTAATCAATTCCTGGATGGAGAACTTGATCATCATCGGCGGACCGACGACGACGGCGATGGCGTTGTCGAAGTCCTTGAGGGGCAGTTCCGGGATATACTGGGTGACCAAGCCGACATGGCCGTCGTAATCCCCTTCTTCCGGAGCCTTGTCGACGGTGCAGATGAAGTTCATGCCGTCGTCAATCCAGCGTTTGAGGTCTGCTTTGAAGAGGATGTCTGCCGGCGATTTGAAACCGGAGATGACAGTCAGGCTCTTGCATTCGTCCATGTGATCGGCGAAGTAGTCGATGACGCCATGGACCGGGGACAAGCCGGAGCCGCCTGTGACCAGGACGATTTCCTTGCCTTTGAACATATTGACGTCGAAGCCGTTGCCATAAGGCCCGCGCATGAAGAAGTGGCCGCCGACGTAGTTTTCAAAGATTTCATCGGTCAGGCTGCCGACTTTACGGATGGTGAAATCCAGGGAATGGTCGGTAATGCCGCTGACGGAAATGGGCGCTTCACCGTATTTCGGGATAGAGATTTCAAAGAACTGGCCCGGTTTGACCGGATGTTCTTTGCCGCGGTCATAGGACATACGGAAGGTATATTCCACATCAGCATGTTTAATGACTTCTAAGATTTCCGAACGGAACGGTAAATATTCGTTATTCATTCTCTGTGACCTCCTTCATGCCTTCCGGCAGTTTGACATTGATGCAATGGCTGAGCGAAATGTATTCCGGACAGATGGCATCGCAGCGGCCGCAGCCTACGCACATCTGGAAACCGGAACGCTGTTTGAATTCCAGCGTCTTATGGAGCACTTTGAAGCGCATCCGTTCGCCCGCCTTCTTGCGGAAGCAAAGGCCACCGGCAACCAGGGTATAGTCGTCGAACATACAGGACGTCTGTACACGGCGGCGTTCACCGGCTTTATGGTCTTCCGTGAAGAACACATCCTGCATGGACCAGCAGGTACAGGTCGGACAGGCCAGGGTGCAGCGGCCGCATTTGATGCAGCGCTTGTCGTATTCATCCATACGTGGGATTTGGCGATAGCCGACGAGAGGTTTTCCGGAATGTGTACCTGGAGCTTGTTTTCCGTCACATGGTCCGGGACGACGTCGACTTCCGGTGCCTTGGCTTCGCTGACAGCTTTCCCAAGGACGTCATCTTTGACATCGAGGAAATACTGGCCGTCTTTGACGTTCAAGGCGACATCGTAGTTATCGCTGGTATTGGTGCCCATGGAAACGCAGAAGCAGTTGTCGAATTCCTGGCTGCAGCCCATGAGGACGAATTTGACGCGGTCGCGGACGCGTTTGTAATAATAGTCTTCCGGACCGTTCTGGAGGTACATGTAGTCGAAGCGCTTGATGGCGTGCAAGTCGCAGCTGCGCAGCAAAATGATGGCACCCTTTTCCGGGGCTTCGGCTTCGGTGACGGTATTTTCATTGAAATAGAACAACGTCTGGCAAACGGGCAATAAAACGTCTTTTGCCGAGTAGTCGGACCGTTTGTCCCAAACGATTTCTTCCGGCTTGGTGATCTTGCCATAGCGTACGATGTCCTGCATCGAAGAACGTCCCGTGCCGGCAAACAGTTTCGGAGCGTAAATGTCATACGTATCCGACCATTTGGCAAAGACCGTGTTCAATGCATCTGCATTTAATTGATAGCCCATGCTGTTACCCTCTTTCTAAAGAAATAAATGACAAATATAATGGATAAACAAATTATTTTTTTCACATACACCGTGACGACATCATAAGCCGCCTCGTTGATTTTATGATAACAGCGGGAGAAGAAAAAAACCGTTGCCGTAGCAACAGTTTTTTTAATTTTTTTCTAAATACTATGCTTTTTTATCATATAAAATCGTTATCGTTGAGGAATTTAAATACATTATACTTTTCCCCATAATCTTTTCTTTTCAGGTCCTATGACTCATCATAACGCTGTAACTTATTACCGGTAGTCCATGCTGTCTTTGCATACAGAAAAAGAGGCTGTCGCCTGAAGACAGCCTCTTTTTGAGTGTTAATAATCATTCAAAATCGTTGTGGAATTTAATCTTGCGATACGTTTCAAAAGTCATCCACTTGTCGAAGAGTTCGGCATCGGAGTTTCCCCCGGCCTTGGCGTAGTCCGCCTTGAAGGCAGCGAATTCCTGCGGCGAATGGACGTTGATGGCAAAGCCGCGGCCGTTGACTAAAGGCTGTTCCGTATAGGCATAGCCGTCGAGGGACAGGATGTTGGCGACTTTGGCGTCGCGGATTTCGACGGCAACCTTGTCGCGGAGGATGAGGATGTCGAAGTTATCCGGATAGGCATAGGTTTCGCCTTTCGTCGGGATCGTATCGCCGATGTGGTACTGGTGGAAGGCCGGTTTGGCCTTGGTGATATTGAGGCTCTGCATGCCGTAGAAGAAGTCTTCAAAGACGTCGCCGCGGGCCTTCAGGGAGCCGTTGACGAAGGTGTGGTCGGCGTTGGTGTCGTTAACGTCGATGACGACGCCGCAGGCCGAGGTCATATTGGTGACGCGGTCGATGAGGATGAGTTCGCCCAGGACCTTGTGATGACTGAAGGTATCGACGACAATCGGTTCCTGCAGGAAGAGCGTGCAGACGGCGATTTCGTTCTTCGTAAGGCTCGAAGCGCGTTTCTTTTCGCCTGTATTGACGTCAATGGTGTAGTCGATATCAGTGAGGACGCCGACGATTTCCTTGATCCCCAATTTGACGACGTATTCTTTGCCGACAGCCAGGTCCTGGTCATCCATCCAGAGCATGGTCGCTGTAATGCGCTGACTCAGGGCGACGTCCGTCCCCTTGGTAAAGACGCAGCCCCGGGATACGTCGACTTCGCGGTCGAGCTGGACGTTGACCGGCTGGCCTTTGACGGCCGAATCGACGGTATCGAAGCCGATGAGGATGGATTTGACCTTAGCTTCTTCCTTGCTGGGCAGGGTCGTAATCGTATCGCCGACGGCCAAGGCGCCGCTTTCGATCTGGCCCTGGAAGCCGCGGAAGGTGTGGTTCGGGCGGCAGACGCGCTGGATGGGCAGGTAAAAGCCTTCTTCTTCGTCTTCTTCGACGTTGACCGTTTCCAGATAGTCGAGGATGGTCGGCCCCTGGTACCAGGCATATTGGCCGAGGCCTTGGTAACGTTGTCCCCTTCCGTCGCCGAGACAGGGATGAGGATGACGTTGGCCAGTTCCAATTCATCGCGGAGCTTGGCGATCTGGACCTTGATTTCTTCAAAACGTTCCTGGCTGTAGCCGGCCAGGTCCATCTTGTTGATGGCGAAGATGAAGTAGCGGATTCCCATGAGGGCGCAGATGCGGGCATGGCGGCGGGTCTGGACCAGGACGCCTTTGGTGGCGTCGATGAGGATGATGGCCAAGTCGGCAAAGGAAGCACCGACAGCCATGTTGCGCGTATATTCTTCATGGCCCGGCGTGTCGGCGACGATGAAGCTGCGGTTGTCCGTGCTGAAATAGCGATAGGCTACGTCGATGGTAATGCCCTGTTCCCGTTCTGCCATGAGGCCGTCCAGGAGCAGCGAGTAGTCGATGGCCCCGCCGCGGCTGCCGACCTTGCTTTCCAGTTCCAGAGCCTTCTTCTGGTCGGCGTAGAGCAATTTGGCGTCATAGAGCAAATGACCGATGAGTGTCGATTTGCCGTCATCGACGCTGCCGCAGGTAATAAATTTTAACAAGCCGTTTCCGTTTCTATCCATTTTAGAAATACCCCTCTCTCTTTCTGCGTTCCATGCTGCCAGCTGCTTCATTATCGATGACGCGGCTCGTCCGTTCCGACGATACGGCGCTCAGCGTTTCATCGATGATGGCATCCAGCGTATCGGCATCGGATTCGATGCCCCCTGTCAAAGGATAGCAACCCAAGGTCCGGAAGCGGATCTTCTTGTGCATGATTTCTTCTCCCGGCTTGAGGCGCATGCGGTCGTCGTCGACCATGATGATGTTGCCGTCACGATAGACGCAGGGCCGTTCCTTGGCAAAGTACAAAGAGACGATGTCGATGTTTTCCCGTTTGATGTACTGCCAGATATCTTTTTCCGTCCAGTTGGAAATGGGGAATACGCGCATGCTTTCGCCTTTATGGATGTGCGTATTGTAGAGCTTCCACATTTCCGGGCGCTGGTTCTTCGGGTCCCAGGCCTGGGCTTCATTGCGGAAGGAAAAGATACGTTCTTTGGCGCGGGATTTTTCTTCGTCCCGGCGGCCGCCGCCAAAAGCAGCGGTGAAGCCGTATTTGTGCAGGGCCTGCTTGAGGGCCTGGGTCTTCATGATGTCCGTATAGGCTGCGCCGTAATCGAAAGGATTGACGCCCTGTTTGACGCCTTCCTGGTTGATGTATTCAATGAGCTGCAGGCCGTACTTCTTCATGGTTTCATCGCGGAAGCGGATCATTTCCTTGAACTTCCACGTCGTATTGACATGGAGGAACGGGAAAGGCGGCTTTTCCGGATAAAAGGCCTTCCGGGCCAGGTGAAGCATGACAGAACTGTCCTTGCCGATGGAATAGAGCATGACCGGCTTTTCACATTCCGCAGCGACTTCGCGGATGATGTAAATCGCTTCGGCCTCTAACTTGTCGAGATGCGATAATGCACACATAATATGAATCCCCCTATTGATAAAATGCAGTTTCCAGTTTATAGTCTGCAGTTTGCCGTAATGGGTGCTCTTTTACTACAAACTCGCTACTACAAACGGCAAACTAATTAATATGAATTCGCCTGTTTGCGGTCGACGGTGATGGTCTTTTCACTGCCGTCGGCCTTATGGATATGCCAATGCAGGTAGTGGCCGTCAGCAGTGACGTTCATCGTGCTGCCGCGGCCGCCCATATCGGCGCCGAGGTAGAAGTCGATGGCCTGGACCGGGCAGACTTTGACGCAGGATACACAGCCCCAGCAGTCCTTGGGATAATGCATCCAGGCCTTGCCCTGGCCGTTGCGGTCGATGAGGCTGCCCGGGCAGACGTCGATGCACTGGCCGCAGCCGATACAGCGTTCCTGCTTAATGCGTATGCTCATAAGTTTCCCCTCCTGGTACTAAATCGCGGTAGATCATGTGGACCTGGCCGTCTTCGTCCATGCGGGAATTGACGTATTTCAGCCAATCCGCACGCTGTTCCGGATAATCGAGGTTCTCTGCAAAGGAATGCCACCGCGTTTCCTTGCGGGCCCGCAGGTGGGCGATGAGGACCTTGCAGACCGTCAGCCGTTCGCGCAGTTCGTAGACGAAGAGCAGTTCATGGTAATCGCTGGCGCCGACGTGGGCGGCCAGTTCCATGAGCTGGTCGATCTTTTCATCGGCCAGGGCCAGCTGCTTTTCGTTGTACTGGTAATGGCTGCCGATGCCGCCGGCGTAGGTATCCATGACTTTCTGCATGGCTTCTTCCAGCTGTTCCACAGTGAAGAAGCTGTCCGTCTCACCGAGGGCGGCGTTGTATTCGGCTACCTTTTCGGCGAGGATGGCTTTTTCCTGGGCTTCATCGAGGCCGGATGCATCGCTCAGGCCCTGGCGGACCATATTCTTGGCGGCGATTTCCCCTTCGACCAGGGCACCCGTGACGTATTTCTGCGGACAGCCGCCGGCGACGTCGCCAGCCGCATAGAGGTGGCGGATCGTCGTCTGACGGTTCGTGTCGACCCAGTAGCCGCTGGCCGTATGGCCGCCGACGACGTACGGTTCGGTCCCTTCGATTTCGACGTTCTGCTGACTCGGCAATTTCCCCGACTCGATCCATTTCAAAGTCTGGCTCGGCGCCATGTTGAGGTAGGCCTTGAGGAGCGATTCGTCCTGAGCCGGCGTGATGCCTTCCGTGCGGAGATAACAGGGACCGTTGCCATCCAGCGTTTCCCGGACCGTGCCGTACAGGCGCTGGGACGTGGTCAGGCCGTATTTCTGTTCATATACGTCACCGCGGGCGTTGACCTGCTTGGCCCCGACGCCCTGGGCGATAGTCCCTGTCGGCGCGATGGTATCCTTGCAGCGCAGGGCGATGAAGCGCATTTCAAAGGTCGTCATTTCGGCCCCGGCCCGGATGCCCATGGCATAGCCGGCACCGGTGTTGAAGGGACAGTACCACATCTTGTGCCGGGAAAAACCGGGATTGTTGGGCCGGTAGAGGCCGGCTGCGCCGCCTGTGGCACAGAGGACGGCTTTGGCCCGGATTTCATAGGCCGTGCCCGTGCGCATATCGAAGCCCAGGGCGCCGGCCATGGTATTGTCGCGGACGATGTAGTCGGTAATATTCAGATGGTTGATGACCTGGACGCCATCGAGCTTCTTGACGGCGTCGGCCAGGATGGTCTTGATATTTTCGCCGTTAATCTTGATGTTGCGCGTGCCGCGGGCGACGTATTCTCCTTTTTCGTCCTTCAAGATGACCAGTCCCAGGTCTTCCAGCTTCCTGGTGACTTCGTTGAGGCCTTCGGACATGGTGAGGAGCAAGTCTTCCCGGACGATACCGGCTGCGTCTTTCTTGGCGTAGTCGACGTAGAACTGCGGCGTATGGCCCTTGGTGATATAGGCGTTCAGGGCATTGACGCCGGCTGCCAGACAGCCGCTGCGGCGGATATCGGCCTTTTCGGCGATGACCACGGACGCATCAGACAGGCTGCGGAGGGTCAGGGCGGCATAACAGCCGGCCGTCCCGCCGCCGATGATGAGGACATCCGTATGGATGATCTTCTCGCTGGTAATCTGCATAACATAGACTCCTTCGTTAAATATAGAAAACGTCAGCCGAGGTCATGGCGCTGTTTTCTTTTAAATACGTCTTGTCGCCGTCGAGGACGTACAAGCGGTAAATGAGGACCTGGACGGTCTCGCCGACAGACAGTGGCGGGTCGTCGAAGGAATATTCGCCGTGGATGGCCAGGCCCTTGATGCGGACGGTCACGTCGAGGTGGCTGCCGCGGAAGACGACGGCTTCGACCGTCCCTTCTTCAGCAGCGCTGATATACTGTTTCATCGTGCCGTGTTTGTAAATTTTAAGGAACTCCGGTCGGACGATGGCTTGTTTGCCCGCTCCGACTTGCAGGAATCCCGTGAGGATGTTGCAGTTGTCGATGACAACTGGAGTTCCGATAAATTGAGCTACAAAGGGCGTCCTGGGCTGGCGGTAAATATCCAGCGGCGTCCCGACCTGTTCGATATGGCCGTGGTTGGTGATGATGATTTCATCGGCCACTTCGACGGCTTCGTCCTGGTCGTGGGTGACGAAGATGCTGGTAATGCCGACGCGGTGAATCGTATCCTTGAGCCAGTTGCGCAGTTCCTGACGGACCTTGGCGTCGATGGCGGCAAAAGGTTCATCCAGGAGCAGGACCTGGGGATTCGGCGCCAGGGCCCGGGCAAAGGCCACGCGCTGGCGCTGGCCGCCGGAGAGCTGGTTGGGATAGCGCTTTTCCATGCCCGACAGGCCGACGAGGTCGATCATCTCCAATACGCGCTGGCGTATCTCCTCTTTCGGCCGCTTCTGGATTTCCAGGCCGAAGGCGACGTTGTCGTAGACGGTCATATAGCGGAACAAGGCGTAGTTCTGGAAGACGAAGCCGATGCCCCGCTTGGCAGCGGGAATGTCGTTGACCCGGCGGCCGTCGATGAAGATGTCGCCGCTGTTGGGATTCTCCAGGCCGGCCAGCATGCGCAGGATCGTCGTCTTGCCGCTGCCGCTGGGACCGAGGAGGGCGACGAGCTTGCCCTTGTCGATGCCAAAGGAAACGTCGCGCGACGCGTGGAAGGACCCATAATTCTTTTCGATGTGTTTCATTTCGACGTACATGAGCTTCACCTCCTTTATGACGTTTTATCGGCCTTGGCTTCGAGGAAAGTCCGGAGCAGCAGGACGATGATGGCTAATAAGACGAGCAGTGACGATACGGCAAAGGCCGCCGTAATGGCATCGGCCGACCCCGATTGATAGAGGGCGTCGATTTCCAGGGGCAGCGTAAAAGTCTCGCCGCGCAGTTTCGACAAGGCACTGACGGCACCGAATTCGCCCAGCGCCCGGGCCGTGCAGAGGACGATGCCGTAGAGCAGGGCCCATTTGATCTGCGGCAGGGTGATGCGGAAGAAAATAGTCCAGCCGCTGGCTCCCATGAGGGCCGCCGCTTCCTCTTCATCGCGCCCGTTGGTGCTGAGGACGGGGATGATTTCCCGGAAGACGAAGGGAAAGGTGACGAAAATCGTCGCCAAGATGACGCCGGGAACGGCAAAGACGATTTGGATATCCGTCCCCCAGTAGTCGTTGAGGACTTCGATCCACTGACCGATCCAGCCCATGCGGCCGAAGGTCATGATGAAGGCCAGGCCGGCGATGACCGGCGAGATGGAAAAGGGTATATCGATGAGGGTCGTCAGGAAATGCTTGCCCCGGAAGTCGAATTTGGAAATAGCCCAGGCCGCACCGAGGCCGACGATAGTATTGACGATGACGGCGGCGACCGTGGCGATCAGGGTCAGGCGCAGGGCCGACAGGACGTATGGCGTCGTCAGGGCTTGTACGTAAAAGTCCCAGCCTTCGGCCAGCGAGTTGGTGAGGACCGACACGAGGGGAACGATGAGCATGACCACGATGAAGACGACGCTGATCGTGAGCAAGGCGATTTCCGTCTTACTGTGTTTCATAATGGCTCCCCTCCTCTACTGGACGCGCCGGGCCTGATGGACCTGGATCATATTGATAGAAAACAGTGTGACAAAGGCGATGACCAGCATGGCCAGGGCGATGGCCGTGGCGCTGGCGTAATCGACGTAATTGAGCTTCTGCATGATGACGTAAGAAACGACCTGCGTATGATGCTTGGCACTGTTGCCAGAAATGTAGATGACGCTGCCGTATTCGCCGAGGCCCCGGGCAAAAGCCAGGCCGAAGCCCGTCAACAGAGCCGGCCGCAGTTCCGGGAAGATGATGCGCCGGAAAATGGTGAACTGCGACGCGCCGAGCATGCTGCCCGCTTCTTCATACGTCGGGTCGAGCTTCTCCAGGACCGGCTGGATCGAGCGGACGACGAACGGGATGCCGACGAAGACCATGGCGATGGTCAGGCCGATCTTGGTATAGGCGATCTGGATGCCATAGCTGGCAAAGAAACTTCCGAAGAAGCCCGTATCGGAATAGAGCTTGGAAAGGGTGATGCCGGCGACAGCCGTCGGCAAGGCAAAGGGCAGTTCGATGACGCCGTTCAAGAGACGTTTCCCGAAGAAATCGTAGCGGACCAGGACCCAGGCCAGGATGAAGCCAAAGACGCAGTTGACCAAAGCCGCTAGGACAGAACAGGAAATGCTGGTGATGAAGGCGTTGCGGATGCCGCTGTTGGTGATGAGCTTGGCATAGTCATTGGCCGTCAGCTGCAGGGAGTGCGCCAGGACCGACGCCAGCGGGATGAGGATGAGCAGGGACAACATGGTAAGGGTCATGCCCATGGACAGGCCGAAGCCGGGAATAATCTGATTGCGCCCGCCGGAACGGGCAAAAAAGTGTTTCATCCGGCTCCCCTCCTATGCATCGCCGTTGACGTCGGCCATGATCTTATCGAACAAGGCGTCGTCGTTGAAAAATTTAACATACGCAGCCTCCCAGCCGCCGAAATCGCTGATCTTGGTCAGCTTGACCTTGAGATCGAAGCGGTCGGCATAACGCCGGAGGATATCCGGATTAGACGGCCGGAAACCGTTCTTGGCGGCCAGTTCCTGGGCCTCATCGGAATAGAGGTAGGCCAGGTATTCATGAGCCGCCTCTTCATGACCCTTGCGCCGGGCCAGGCGGTCGACGACAGCCACGCTGGGCTGGGCCAGGATACTGATGCTGGGCACGACGAGGTCGAACTTATCGGGATATTCGCGCATCGAATAAAGCGCTTCGTTTTCCCAGGCGATAAGGACGTCACCTTGTCCGTTTTCGACAAAGGTCGTCGTCGAGCCGCGGGCGCCGGAATCCATGACCGTCACATTGCGGTACAAGTCGGTCATGAAGGCCCGGGTCTTGATTTCATTTCCCCCGAAATGGTCAAGGCCCCAGCTCCAGGCGGCCAGGAAGTTCCAGCAGGCGCCGCCGCTGCTCTTCGGGCCCGGCGTAATGACGCTCACGCCGGGCTTTACCAGGTCGTCCCAGTCGCGTATCCCTTTCGGGTTCCCCTTGCGGACCAGGAAGACGATGGTCGACGTGTACGGCGCCGAATCGTTGGCGAAATCCCCCTGCCAGCCTTCATGGATGAGGCCGGCCCTTTCGATGAGCGACACATCGTGGGCCAGGGCCAGGGTCACGACATCGGCCTTGCTGCCTTCGATGACCGACCGGGCCTGACTGCCCGATCCGCCATGGGACTGGATGATGCGGATATCCTTGCCTGTCGTCTCACGATAGTGCTGCTGGAATAATTCATTGTATTCTTTATATAACTCACGGGTTGGATCATACGAGACATTGGTCAGCGTCATCGTGCCGCCGCCCCCGGCGTCATCGCTGCGTCCGCAGCCAGCCAGGGCCCCGGCGACGGCGAGTGCCGCCGAAAAAGCCAGTATAGCTATGATGCGCTTCTTGTTCATTTTCTTTCCCCCTCTATACCGGCTTAGATTCCTTACCCCTCAAATAAAGCCGTCGATAAATAGCGTTCGCCGCCATCCGGCAGGAGGACGACGATAGTCTTGCCTTCGTTTTCCGGCCGGCTGGCCAGTTCCAGGGCCGCCTGCAGCGACGCACCGGACGAAATGCCGACCAAAAGGCCGTCGGTCTTGGCGACTTCCCTGGCCCGGCCGTAGGCGTCCTCATTGGATACGTCGATCACATCATCTACGAGAGATATATCCAAAACTTTCGGGATGAACCCGGCGCCAATCCCCTGAATGGCGTGCGGGCCCGGCCGGCCGCCGTGCAGGACGGCGGAATCTTTCGGCTCGACGGCGACGATCTGGACGTCCGGCTTATGGCCTTTCAGGCCCTGGGCCGTACCGGTGATGGTGCCGCCTGTGCCGACGGACGAAATGAAGATATCTACCTTGCCGTCCGTGTCGCGCCAGATTTCTTCCGCCGTCGTCTGGCGGTGGATGGCCGGATTGGCCGGATTGTCGAACTGCTGGGGAATGAAGCATTGCCGTAAGAATCCCTCAATTCTTCGGCTTTGCCGATGCTGCCGCGCATCCCCTCGATGCCCGGTGTCAGCACGATTTCCGCCCCCAGGGCCGACACGATCTTACGCCGTTCCAGGCTCATCGTATCGGGCATGGTCAAGATCAGGTGCAGGCCCTTCACGGCGGCGACCAGGGCCAGGCCGATGCCGGTATTGCCGCTCGTCGGTTCGATGATGACCGTATCTTTGTTGATCTTCCCCTGCCGTATCCCTTCGTCGATCATGGCTGCCGCTACGCGGTCCTTGACGCTGCCCAAGGGGTTCATGTACTCCAGCTTGGCCAGGACGCGGGCCTTGAGGCCGTGCCGAGCCTGCCAATGAGTCAGTTCCAAGAGCGGCGTGTTGCCAATCAGCTCTGTCAAATACGTTGCCACATGCTCCATGTACTCAGCTCCTTTTTGGCAAAAAGAAAAGCGCCGCCTGCTGATGCAGATGGCGCTATAAATAGACGTATGCCCATGACTTCATCTGCCAGGTTATTTCCTGCTGGAATTGGCACCTTACCTACGTAGGTTGCCGCAGCGTCATCGGGCCAGTCCCTCAGCTGCTCTGGATGAATAGGTTTCGTATTGTATTGTCCTTATGAATGGTTGTACAATACGATCATATCATACAACACATGATGGTCAAATTTTTTAAGTACCCCATGATAACATACCTCTTTGATGACTAAAATGAATAGCTTCCTATCGGAAACGTTACCAAGAGTGTACACTTTACAGAGTATATTGTCAAGGGATTTTAAGCAAAAACTTTCATATTTTACAATGTAAACGTTATACCTATGGCTTTAGATAGGAATTTAACTTTATAAATTATATTTTTTATAAGTAAAAAGGGCTTGTTGTATATACAGCAGGCCCTTTTTTGAGTTTTAAGTTTGTAGTTTTTAGTTTGCAGCAAATGGTAAAAAATTTAAAACTTTCTTCTATAAACTACAAACTCTGTACTACAAACTTTAAAGAGAAAGGAGCCTTGCATGATGGCAGAAGCCTTCGTGCGACAGGCCCTTTTAAGTGGTTAGTAGTTAGTGGCTCGTGGCTAGTAAATGGCTTTAAATTTAAAACCATTCACTAAAAACTGCAAACTGCAAACTTCGTACAGCTGACGGCTGACCGCTAACACCCTCAATGCGTCGCCGTGGGCTGGGCGTCGTGATGGGCCGTTTTGTTGTCGGCGTGGACGAGTTCTTTGCCGCAGTAGTAGACGATGGAGATGGCCAGGACCATGAGGGCGATGGCCAGGACGAACTGCAGTCCTTCGATGAGGAACGACCAGTTACCCGAGGCAATCTTGATGATCAGGCATAAGCCGATTCGACGAGGGCTGTCATGGTAACGCAGAACATGACGACCATGGGGATGTAGAGCATGAAGCTCTTGCGGCCTGTCGTCTTGAGGAAGACCGTCAGGCAGATGAGGACCATGGCCGACAGCAGCTGGTTGGCCGAGCCGAAGAGAGGCCAGATGTTCATGTAGCCGCCTAAGCAGAGCAGGAAGCCGAAGAACAAGGTGATGACCGTAGCAAAATACTTATTGACGCAGATTTTCTGGATCGTGTTCATTTCCTGTCCTTCATCGACGCTGAACAGTTCCTGGAAGGACATACGGCCGATACGGCCGACGGCATCGAGGGTCGTCAGGGCCAGGGCCGATACGCACATGGTCATGATGCAGGCAGCTGCCGTCTGGGACAGGCCGAACATGGTGAAGAAACCAGCGACGGCGCCGGAGAAGATCTGGAACGGCGTGCCCGAAGCGACGTGGCCGTTGGAAGCGGCAGCGCAGGCGATGACCAGGGAAACGACGCCTAAGACCGATTCGACGCACATGGAACCGTAGCCGACAAAGACCGAATCCTGTTCCTTATCCAGGGTCTTCGACGACGTACCGGACGAAACGAGGCTGTGGAAGCCGGAAACGGCACCGCAGGCGATGGTGATGAACAGGATTGGGAACAAATCCTTGCCGCCGACCGAGAAGGACGTGAAGGCCGGCATATTCAGCGTCGGCTGGGCGATGAAGATACCGATGACGCCGCCGGCGATCATCATGAGCAGCAGGAAGGCGCTGATGTAGTCGCGCGGCTGTTTCAGGAGCCACATGGGCATGATGGAAGCAAAGAAAATATAAGCGAAGATGATGTACAGCCAGGTCATGCGGTCCAGGTAAATCGGCAGGTCGATGCCGACATAGAGCATGGCGATCAAGAGGACGATGGCGATGACGAAGCGTACTTTTTCACTGGGATTGAACTTCTTGATGAACAGGCCAAAGGCAATGGCGACGAAGATGAACAGCATGGAAATGGAAGCGGCAGCCGCATTGGGCAGGACCATGGATCCATCCTTGGCAAAGCCATTGAACGTCGTAGCGACGATATCGCCGAAAGCGGCGATGACCAGCAGGCTGAAGACCCAGCAGAAGAGCAGGAACAGGCGGCGGCCCGTCGTGCCGATGTACTTTTCGATGAGGACGCCCATGGATTTGCCGTCATTCTTCATGGATGCGTAGAGGGCTGCGAAGTCCTGGACGGCACCGAAGAAGACGCCGCCGATCATGAGCCATAAAAAAGCCGGCAGCCAGCCGTAGGCAGCGGCGATGATCGGGCCCGTGACGGGGCCGGCACCGGTGATGGACGAGAACTGATTGGCAAAGACCGTGAACTTAGAAGACGGCGTATAATCCTGGCCATCTTCCAGGCGATGGGCCGGCGTCAGGGCGTTGGGGTCGATGCCCCACGTCTTAGCCAGCCACTTGCCATAGAACCGATAGGCTACCGCCAGGATGACGATAGCACAAGTGACTAAAACAACACCATTCATAGAAATTCCTCCTATACTCCAAAAAAACAAATGGATCTGTGCGGAGGAGCTGAAGATGTTAAGGTAAATAAAAATGAATACCATAAAATACATCTTCGCTTCTGCGCATGTGTACGGTATAACACGATTAAAAGGGCCTGTCAAATATACTATTAAGTCATCGTCGGCGTTTTACTTATATTTTTTAAGAATAAAAAAGAGATTAAACGTTATGATTTCGTTTAATCCCTTTAACATATTACATGTCAATGTGACAATTATTTATATTTTATGGATTTCAGTTTTTTTCATCCTCAGTGCCCGGATACGCTGGCCTGGCTCGTCTGGCTGGCCTGACGGTGCTGGGCCGCACGCGGACGGCGAACCCGCTTCTTACGGGCAGCGGCTTTTTTGGCATTGGCCTGGAAATTGGCGACGATAGTCCGGGCCAGCCAGCCCATGAGACAGCCTGTCAGCAAGATCTTGACAGCCAGCAAGTCCCACGTCGTCGATAACAATAAGGCCAATACGACAAAAATAGACGTAACGATCGTTTTATTCATGAACAAACACATCTCCCCTGTCGACATACATAAAAATCATCATACTAATTTTAATTATACACGTTTTTCATGGATTAAACAAGGGCTTGTCGCACATGCGACAGCCCTTGTTGAGTATTAAGTTTGCAGTTTGTAGTTTTTAGTGAAGGCTTTAAATTTAAAACCATCCTCTACAAACTCTGCACTACAAACTATACAGCAGGAGGGACAAATTTAAAATTTGTATTTATATTGCAGGGGCTCGTACGACGGCTACTCAAAAGTCAGCCGCATCTGGTACCATGTGACGCCGCCGTGGACGGAGGCGCTGATGCCTTCGTTCTGGAAGCCGAATTTCGCATAGTACGGGAGGAGCTTGTCTTTGCAGGTCAGGACCAGGCCCTGTCGTCCCTGCTGCCTGGCGTCGGCAATGGCCGCTTCCAGGAGCTTCCCGGCATAGCCATGGCGGCGGCACGAAGGCAGGGTATTGACGCCGAAAATCATCTGCCAGGCCCCCTTTTCGTCATGCATGGCCGCCTGAGCGTACATGGCGTCAGTCAAATCCCGTTCATCCGTCACCATGCCGTCGACGAAGGACACGAGGTCCCCCTTTTCATCGAAGAGCAGCCAGAAATGGGCCGCATAATGGGCCAGGCGGTCCCGGAATTCATCGGCCGTCGCCGCTTCTGCCGGCGGGAAGCAGGCTTTCTCTACAGCCGCCACAGCGGCTAAATCGGCCATCGTAGCCGTCCTGATTTTTATAAACAATCTCCTCTTTCCTATCTATTTTCTCTCCATTATACAGGCCATCGCCGCCTGCCGCAACAGACAGCCTTCAGGCCTTGCCCTTGAATTTATGGATCAGGCTGGTCCGATTGGTCACGCCGAAGCGGTGATAGAGCTGGGACAAGCGCTTCTTGACGGTGAAAATGAAGGTACAGCGCTGATATTCCTGCAGATAGACCTTATACGACGAGTCGGCCCTCAGCTGACACGAACCCTCAACCAGCCACAAGTCCTCCGTCAGTTCCTTGGCCCGGTACGTTTCCTGGCTCATGACACAGGGGATGAGCCGGTTGGCACTGGCCCGGAAGATATCGCCGACCCGCTGCCGCCCTTCGGCACTCATTTCCCGGCCGGCGCCGAGCCAGACGACATCGGGCGCCAGATAAGCCAAGAGCAGGTCCAGGCTGGATGAGGCGAAATAGGAATGTAAAATACGGCGCGCCAAGGCAATCAGACTGCGCCGCGTCGATGAAGTCTTCATAAAAAGGCATCGCCTCCTTTTCCTAAATGTCATCTTTTATTGTAATTGAAAAAGTGCCTTTTTGTAAACCAGTATGGTACGTTACCTTTATTGTAAATTATCATCAAATTTCAAAAAAAAATCACCTGTATTTTACTACAGGTGATAGATATAAAATATACATAGTACCTGGCGATTCCGCCCTTTACTATTCGTTTCAGTCATTATTTAATTTTATTGAGCTGCGTCGCCAATTCTTCTGCCGACGGGTCGCCGTTGACCGGCGTCATGATGTTCTGCGCCCCCAAGTAGAGCGTACCGCCGGACGCCGTGGCCTGCTGCTTGCTGTGGCCGTTCTGGTAGGCTGCGGCCAGGTTGCCCAGGACGAAATAGGACCGTTCGGCACTGCTCATGCTGGACGTGGCTGCGGGCTTGATGAATTTGTTGCCGTTGACGTAGACCGTGCCGTCTTTGACGCTGGCGTGTTTGCCGCTCATTTCATAGAGCTTGTTGGCATAATTGTCGCGCCGTTCCTGATTCGATGGATGGTCAGAGGGAGAGAAGATTTCACCGACAAAGTTGCTGGCATTATCGCCCTGTTTTTCCATGACCCGCTGCCAGATGGCGGCCGTCGCACCGGGATTATAGCCGGCACGGGTGATATACCCGAAGGACAGGTTGTCCGCTTCCCATTCGGCAGCCCTGTCGATATGGACCGTTTCGATCTGATTGCTGACCGTGTTGAGGATGAGGTTGTTCAGGCCCGAGCCGCCAATCGTATCGGCCAGGACCATCTTGCCGATTTCGACATTGACCTTCTTCTGCGTCGAATTGGCGACGTGGTGTTTCTGGCCGTGGCCCATTTCATGGCCTAAGACGACGGCGATTTCATCATCGTTGCTGACCAGGTCGAACATGCCCTTATTGACGACCATGACGTGGCCCATGGTGCAGGCCGCATTGAACGTCGTGTCCGGGCTGACATACCAGCGGTAGGGCAAGGTCTTGATGCTGGGGTCCGTCTGGGCGATGCTGGCGCTGAGGCGGTTCATGATAGAAGCCAGCCGTTCATCGTAATAAGAATTATTGAGGACGCCGGTCTGCTTGGTGACGGACTGGTAAATCTCGCTCTGTCCTTCTTTGGTCGTGTCATAGTGCTTGATCTGCTTGCTCAAGGCCGATTTCACCTGGAAGCCGCCGATGACATCGGTAATGAGGTCAGCCTGGACCGGCTGGACCGGCACGATGCCCATAGGCAGTGAGAACGCGGCCATGGCTGCCACACAGGCAGCGGCTATTTTTTTCTTCATATGCATAAAAATCACCCTTCCCCTGTACTGGAAATCTATACTTCCATTATACAAGGAAAGGGTGGACTTGCAAGGCTTAATAAGGTCAGGATATGTACGATTCTCCCCCAAAAAGCTAATGAGGAAATTCCAACATAACCTGCGGCGGGCTTGCCACGTGCAAGCCCCCTACAGGAGTCACGAACCACTAAAACTAAATCTGGGCAAAGAGTTTCTTCCGGGTCCGTTCGGCTTCGGCTTTGATCTTTTCGATGTCCAGTTTGGTGAATTCTTTATGGCGCAAGAGGACTTCGCCGTTGACCAGGACCGTATCGACATCCATGCTGTTGGCACTGTAGGCCATGAGGCTCAGGGTGTCGTTCTTGGGGTACCAGTGCAGGCCTTCGCGGTCGACGAGAGTGATGTCGGCTTTATAGCCTGTTTCCAATTTGCCGACGTCTTTGTAGCCCAGGCACTTGGCGCCGCCTTCGGTCAGCATGTTGATGGCCGTTTCGGCCGGGATGACCAGCGGGTCCAGGGTATTGGCCTTGTGGATGAGCGTAGTCAGGCGCATTTCTTCGACGATGTCCAGGTTGTTGTTGCTCGATGCCCCATCGGTACCGAGGCCGACAGTGATGCCTTTGGCCAGCATCTTGGGGACCGGCGCGATGCCGCTGGCCAGCTTGAGGTTGCTGCCCGGATTGTGGGCGACGCGGACGTGCTTTGCCGCCATGATATCCATATCGTCATCATCGACCCAGACGCAGTGGGCAGCCAGGCAGCCGCAGTCCAATACGCCGATTTCATCCATCAGGGCGATGGGCGACTTGCCGTATTGCTGCTTGATGTTTTCCACTTCCCCCTTAGTTTCGCTGAGGTGGATATGGATTTCGGCTCCCAGTTCCCGTGCCTGGTCGACGAATTTATGGAGATAATCAGGCGGGCACGTATACGGCGCATGCGGCCCCATCATGACCGTGATGCGGCCATCGGCCGTGCCGTGCCAGTCGAGGAAGAGCTGGCGGTTTTCATCGAGGCCGGCCTGGGCATTCGGCCCGATACCGATACTGCCGCGGCACAAGCAGGCGCGGATACCCGATTCTTCGACGGCGCGGGCTTCCTGGTCCATGTGGTCGTACATATCGGCATAGGCCGTCGTACCGCATCGGATCATTTCGGCAATGCCCAGCATGGACTGGGCGTAAATGACATCGTCTGTCAATTTGGCTTCAGCCGGCCAGATTTTCTTTTCCAGCCAGTCCATGAGCTGCATGTCGTCGGCATAACTGCGGAAAACCGTCATGGCTACATGGTTATGGGTGTTGACGAAACCCGGCAGGGCCAGCATGCCCTTGCCGTCGATGACTTCATCATAGTCCGATGCCTTCGGCGCTTCGGGAAATCCCGTGATGCGCGAGCCGTCGATGGCGATGTTCTGGCCTTCTAAGACGCCGTGGTCCTGGTAGAGGGCTACGTGCTGAATCAGTTTTTTCATCGTTTCCCCTCCTGGTCCTTAGTCGAGATTCAAATATTTACGCTGTTCTTCGCTGAGCGTGTCGATGGCATAACCCATGGAAGCCAGTTTGATCTTGGCGATTTCCGTGTCGATTTCATGGGGCAGGACATAGACATGATTGCCCAGTTCGGCATGGTGTTCGAGGATGTATTTAGCAGCCAGGGCCTGGACGGCAAAGGACAGGTCCATGATTTCAGCCGGATGACCGTCACCGGCAGCCAGGTTGACCAGGCGGCCTTCAGCCAGGAGGTTGATGACATGGCCGTTCGGGAGTTCATAGCCTTCGATGTTGTGGCGGGCTTCAAAGTGGCGGACTGCCAGGGCTTCCAATTCGGGTTTGTTGATTTCTACGTCGAAGTGACCGGCATTGGCCAGGACGACGCCGTCTTTCATGTTCTTCATGTGTTCGCCACGGATGACGTCCTTGTCGCCAGTCAGGGTGACGAAGATATCGCCGACTTTAGCGGCTTCAGCCATGGGCATGACTTCAAAACCGTCGAAAACGGCTTCGATGGCTTTGATCGGGTCGACTTCGGTGACGATGACATGAGCGCCCAGGCCTTTGGCACGCATAGCGCAGCCCTTGCCGCACCAGCCATAGCCGGCGACGACGACTTTCTTGCCGACGACGGTCAGGTTCGTCGTGCGCATGATGCCGTCCCACGTGGACTGACCTGTGCCGTAGCGGTTATCAAAGAGGTATTTGCAGTACGAATCATTGGCTGCGACCATGGGGAACTTCAATTCGTCGGCTTTGTCGAGGCCGTGGAGACGGTTGACGCCTGTCGTCGTTTCTTCCGTGCCGCCCAGGAGATTTTCCATGGCATCGGCCCGCGTCGTGTGCAGGAGATGGACCTGGTCGCCGCCGTCGTCGATGATGATGTCCGGATGATGGTCCAGGGATTTATTGAGGAAATCGAAGTATTCTTCGTCCGTTGCGCCATACCAGGCATAGACGGTCAAGCCATCTTCGACGAGGGCTGCAGCGACGTCGTCCTGCGTGGACAAGGGGTTGCTGCCGGTGACGATGACGTTGGCGCCGGCGCGATGAAGGACTTCTGCCAAATAGGCCGTCTTGGCTTCGAGATGGACGCTGACGCAAATCGTTTTGCCTTTAAAGGTCTGGTCGGCTTTCAGTTTGTCGCCAATGGCATTGAGGGCCGGCATGTGACGATCGACCCAGCTGATTTTTTCATGACCGCTTTTAGCTAACTTGATATCGCGAATAATAGATTCCATACGAGTAAGACCTCTTTCTGTAATGAATTAGTGTTGGAAAAACGCCGGTACGGATATGGCATCCGGCCGGTGGATGATGCCCTGTTCCGTCACGATGGCGCGGATATTTTCATGAGGCGTCACATCGAAGGCGGGATTGAAGACGGGCGTTTCGGGGAGGGCTGCCGCCGCACCCCGGAAAGAACGGACTTCATCGTGATTCCGTTCTTCAATAGGGATCTGGCTGCCGTCGGCAATGGACAAATCGAAAGTCGAAGCCGGCGCAGCGATGTACAGGGGAATATCCAGTTCCCTTGCCATCAGGGACAGGCCGTAAGTCCCGATCTTATTGGCCGTATCGCCATTGGCGGCGATGCGGTCGGCACCGACGATGATGGCATCGACGCCTTTCGTCTTGAGCGTCCAGGCCGCCATGTTGTCGGTAATGAGCGTCACCGGGATATGGTCAGCCATGAGCTCGAAAGCCGTCAGGCGGGCGCCCTGCAGGAGGGGCCGCGTTTCATCGGCGTAGACCATGGATACCCGGCCCCGGCGATGGAGCTCGCGGATGACGCCCAGCGCCGTGCCGACGCCAGCCGTAGCCAGGGCCCCGGCATTGCAGTGCGTGAGCAGCGTCAAGGGACGGCCTATTTTTTCCAGCTCGTCGGCACCGAACCGGGCCATAGCCGTATTGATGGCAATATCGGCTTTATGGATGGCCACGGCCTTTTCTTCCAGGGCTGCCGTCGTGGCTTCAGCACCGTCGGCTTCATGCTGGCGGGCACAAGCCATCATCTGGGTCAGGGCCCAGTGCAGGTTGACCGCCGTCGGCCGGGCCGCATCGAGGTCCCGGCAGATAGCTTCCAGGTCCGTCAAAAAGGGCGTATCTCCCCCTTTCTGGCACAGGGTCCGCGCCGCCAGGACGACGGCATAGGCCGCAGCGACGCCGATAGCCGGCGCCCCGCGGACAGCCAGGACGGAAATGGCCTGGCGCACGTCCTGCCAGGAATGGCAGGGCAGATAGATTTCTTCAAAGGGCAGCTTCGTCTGGTCCAGGAGGAACAGCGTGCCCGCTTGCCAGCGCAGTGTATCCATTATACCGTAAACCCTCCATAAGCCTGCAGGGTGTGGCGGCAGGCACAGTCCTCATTATCATATAATTCGATGCTCTTCAGGATGAGCTGCTGCAGGCGCTGGGAATTCTCGGCCATAGCTTCGACGACCTCTTCATGGGTCAGGGGCGTCGGCGAAATGCCGGCGGCAAAATTGGTGACCATGGAAATCGTGGCATAGCAGATTTCCGCTTCCCTGGCCAGGCAGACTTCGGGGACGTTGGTCATGCCGACCAAATCGCCGCCGAGCTTTTCATACATCCTGATTTCAGCCGGCGTCTCGAAGCGGGGCCCTTCCGTGCAGACATAGGTTCCCTTATCATGGAGCGCATAACCGCCAAGGGCCTGAGCCGCAGCCGCTACGGTCCGGCGCAGGGTCGGGCAGTACGGTTCGGTCATGTCCACGTGGACGACGCCGTTTTCGCCGCCGTCGAAGAACGACGTATGACGGCATTTGGTGAAATCCAGGAACTGGTCGGGCAGGACGAAATCGCCCGGCTTGTCATCGCGGTTCAGCGAGCCGACAGCCGTCGTCGACAAGATGGCCGTGACGCCCAGGCGCTTCAAGCCCAGGATATTGGCCCGGTAATTGATGAGGTGCGGCGGAATGGAATGATTCCGGCCGTGGCGGGGCAAAAAGACGAGTTCCTTATCCTTATACGTCCCCTGCCAATAATGAATGGTCCCGTAAAAGGTATCCATATAGTCTTCATGGACATTGGACAAAATCTTCGGGTCGCAGACACCGGTACCGCCGATGATGGCAATGAGTCCCATCGTAAAACCTCCTTCGGAGAATCAATTCTTCTTATGGCGCTGGGCAGCCGCTTCATACAGCGCTGCCAGTTCATCGTGAGACAATACGTATTTGGCCCCGCAATACTGACAGGTCATTTCCACCTGCGGGTCCTTCAAGAGGGCTTCCTTATCTTCCTGGCGCAGGGACAACAGAGCATTTTCAAAGCGCTGGCGCGAGCACGTGCAGCGCCAGTACAGATTCTGCCGGTAGAGTTCCTTGAAATGCATACCGCTGAGGATGATGTCAATGAGGCCTTCACCATTGGGATGGTCCTGCAAATACGTCGTCAAAGCACCGACCTGGGTGATATTGGCTTCGACACGGGCCAGGTCTTCATCCTTCGCGCCCGGCAGGGCCTGGACGAGGAAACCGCCGGCTGCAGCAATGGTGTAATCCTGGCTGACCAGGACGCCCAGGCTGATCGTCGACGGCACTTGTTCCGATGTGAACAGATAGTAAGCGATGTCTTCGGCAATTTCACCGGACACCAAATCGGCCTGGCTCGTATAAGTCGTCTTTTCCGGCGTGAAACGCGTCACCGTCAACTGGCCGTGCTGGCCGACACCGGCTGCCACATCGAGCTTGCCATTGACCTTCAGCGGCAGGTCGACCTGCGGATTGTCTACATAGCCGCGGAGCTTATTCGTATCGAAGCAGTCTGCATGGACGGCGCCTAAGGGCCCGTCACCAGCGACCTTCAGGGAAACGCCTTCGTGGTTCTTGTAATCGCCAGCCAACAGGGCTGCGCCGGTCATCGTCCGGCCCAGAGCCGCACTAGCCACAGGCGACAAATTATGGCGCTGCCGTGCCTTCTCGACGATACCCGTCGTCAAGGCAATAGATACCCGGATGAGCTCATCCGATGTATAATGAATGATCTGGTTGCGTGTAATCATGTATGTTCTATCCTTTCTTTACAAATCCAGTCTCTATTATACAACATCGGTGCAGACCTAGCCAGTGCCTTTTGCATGTGTTGGGGAGCCTATCGGCCCCGCCGGTCGCAGGCCGCCTAGAGTGACCCTCGTCTCGTGAAAAAATAGTGGCTCGTGGCTCGTAAAAGCCTGCCATTATACTCGAATCAGCTGTGATCGAATCTCTCTGGCGGGCTTCCTACAGGAAGCCCCTACAATACGGCCACCCAGGCCGTTTTTTTTTGCGAACTGCGACCGGCGAACTGCGTTCATTTCATGAATCTGTCGCGGCGGAACGCCGCATCTGAATCCAAAAAAGACCACACATGATAGCCGCTGATGTGACCCCAAAAAGTTAGACCTTGGTAACGAGACAGTTTTTACTGTCTCGTTACTTTTTTTTTTATGCTGTCTGTCGGAAAATTCTGTATTGTACAGGACTTTTCCAACCTAGTTTTTCTTTGATTCTTTGCTCATTATAGTATTTGATATATCGTTCGATAGCGGCTTTTAGTTCCTCATAGCTGTAGTAAATCACCCCATAATACATTTCTTGCTTCATTAAGCCGAAGAAGTTCTCCATGACAGCGTTATCATGACAGTTGCCCTTTCGAGACATACTCTGAAAAATTCGTTCTTCTTTAAGTTTCTGGGTATAGGCTTTCATTTGATATGCCCAGCCCTGATCGGAGTGAAACGTTCTTCGATACGGACAATCAGCCGTGATTTTGATTGCTTCAGCCTGAGCTTCCAGTATGCTTTTAGCTGAAGGATGTTTCGCTATTCCATAACTGATGATTTCATTGTTGAACATGTCCAGGAAAGGATCCAGATAAAGCTTGTGCAGGGTCAGATGTCCCTGTGTATCTACTTCATAATATTTGAATTCTGACGTGTCGGTTGTAATCTTCTGGTGCGGAATAGTCGTGTTAAAACGACGTCGTATCCGATTCGGAGCCACGGTTCCTACCTTGCCTCTGTAAGAGCTGTATTTACGGCTTTTTCGAGTAAAGGATGTTACCTGAAGGCCTAGTTTCTGCATGATACGTTGGACTTTCTTCTTGTTCACGCAATACCCTTGATTCTTTAATTCACCGGTCATGCGCCGATAGCCATAATCTTTATGCTGGCTACGGATTTCCTGTATTTTGTCTTCTAGTTCTTGATCGGGATTCTCACGGTCAAACCGTTTCTGCCAGTACATATAGGTTGCCTTGGGCATCTGCGTATAGGAGAGAAGATCGTTTAATTTGAATGATTTTCGGAGACTGCAGATGATTTTTGAAACCCTCTCGTTTTTGCTTCGTCCTCTAAACGCAGTCTCCTCAGTTCTTTTAAAAAAGCATTCTCTATCCGGAGTTTGAGATTTTCATCCTCTAACTCCTGGACATGTTCCACACTGGTATCGACGACTGGTTTCTGACCCTGAGTATCTGGTTTGCTGGTTCGTGATTCGCTCAAAGTTCTTTTCCTGCCTTTCTTATGTGGCCGTAATGCATCCGGCCCAGCTATTTTAAATTCATTGACCCATCTGGCAATCATTGTCGGATTGTTGATTCCTACTTGAAGGGCGAGTTCCTGATATGAAAATTCGCTTGTTAAGTAAGACTGTACCACAGAAAGTTTCTCTTTGAAAGAGTATATTTTTCGAGAGCGAGATCTTTTCAATCCATCATCTCCAATGCTTTGTAGGCTGCAGTCCACTTTAGCAATTGCGCTACTTTCCATTCCATATTTACGTGAA